>DAOVRZ010000003.1:0-110434 GCA_030627905.1 Halanaerobiales bacterium | reverse complement strand
GTAAAACCTTCCAAAATAAAGAATTTCCTAAAAACATTAAGCAAAGTGTTTTATTTCTAAATGTAAAAATATTGATTTAATGAAAAAATCTACACATATAAAATAATGTCTATATTTTAGAATATATATTTTGAAATATAGGGTTTAATTAAGCTATGCTGCACTAGGAGTTTACACACTTTATTTTACATGTTACTGTATAGATAAATTTTAGATTTGAATACATTATTAACTAAAATAATTTAATAGTTTCATTTTAAAAAAAATTGTTGAAAAGAAGGAAAATTGATATTTTAAATCGAAATTCATAAATAGGATATCTTAAACAACGAATAATAGTTAACCACATTAAGAGCAAAGGATTTGGTTTATATTGAACTCATTATTAGATATGAGCGTTCAACAATAAATTATTAAGTGGAGGGATTTACAATGAATCAAATTGAAAAAAGATTATTAAAGGTGTTTCAAGAGAATCTTTCAGGTCGTGAGATTGAAGAATCTACACTGATGGATACCGATCTGGTTGATTTAGATATCAATTCATTAAATTTTATTAAAATTGTTGTAGCATTGGAAGAGGAGTTTGATATTGAGTTTGAGGATAGCCAATTGAATTTCGAGCTATTTGGAAAAGTGTCAAAATTAATGGCTCTTATTGAAGAAAAAATAAATGAACAATAATTAGGTATACGCCTAACAAATTGGAGTTGAAATAAGTGCGAGTATGTTTAATTAATCCATCGATTGTATCAGATAATACCATTAACTCACCACTCAGCACTCGGAACAAATACTACATAAATCCCTATAACTTACAGCATATTGGTCTTGGCTATATAGCTGCTGTATTAGAAAAAGCCGATTATGAAGTCGAAATTATAGAGTGCGCGAGAATTGGAGCGAGTGTAAAAAAAGTTTGTGATTTAATCGTTAAAGGTAATTATGATATGGTAGGAATATCAACTTACTTTTTTAATTACATGAATGTTGTAAGAATTATTAGTCGTTTAAGAAAACTTAAACCATCAATTTTTATTTTTCTTGGTGGTTTTTTACCCAGCCTATCTTATGAAATGTTATTGAATAATTTGGATACTTTTGAATGTTGTGTGATTGGGGAGGGTGAAGCAACAACTTTAGAGTTGGTAGAAAAGGTGGTGAAAGGTAAAAACTGGCGAGATACTCCTGGTATTGCTTATCGGGAGGGTAAAGAGATCATTTTTACTGGCAAGAGAGAATTAATTGATAATTTGGATATGCTGCCATTTCCTAAGCGACAATTTATTTCTGAAAGAAAGATTGTTTCTGTTCTGACTACCCGCGGTTGTTATGGACATTGTACATATTGTGGAATTCAAGAGTTTTTTAAAACTTGTGAGGGTAAAAAAGTAAGAAGACGGACACCAGAAAATGTGGTAGCTGAAATCGAATTGTTGGTGAATAATTATGAAATTGAGTATATTACCTTCAATGATGGTAATTTTCATATCGCATCGGTAGTAGGAAGAGCTTGGTTTAACCGATTCTATGAATTAATTAAAGAAAAAGGCATTAAAGTTTATTACTTATGTGACTTTAGGGCCAACGAGGTTGTAAAATCTCGGGATATTCTCGAAAAATTCATTGAGATTGGGTTATATAATGTTAATGTGGGAATTGAAAGTTTTTTGCAACAACAGTTAAATTTTTATAATAAGCAAATAGTTGTCGAGGAGAATGTTAAGACTATTCAGATTTTAGAAGATCTTAAGCTAAGGTACACCATCGGAATACTACTTTTTGATCCGGTAATTACTGTGCCAGAAATTATAAAATTTATCAACGTAATGAATGATATGGGCTTTTATGAGCAGGATTATAATATCATTCGACCCCTGTCAATCGGTAGTACTGTTATCGCCACTACCGGAACACCACTTTTTGATTACGTTGTTAAAGAAGGATTATACACACCAAATGATAAAAATTATAATTTTATGGATATTAAAACAGATTTATGCTACAAGGTTGTGACAAAATGGTCTAATCGAGTGAGTCCACTCTTTAATAAAAATTTTATCGCTTATCTGGCAGATGAAAATGGAGAAGAAGAGAAGTATGACATCATTAAAAAGGTATATCAGAAGTTATTTAAACTGGATATGGAGTTCATTCGTGAAGTCTGTAATCAGATTATGAATGACAATGATGGCACTGACTTCTTTGATTTGTTAATTGAAGAGTGGAAAGAAAAATTAATTCCTTTAAAAAACCAGTTAGCAGGACTAGAAGAATACTTACTCAAATATTATTAATTGCAAAATGGGCAATTGAAAGTTGCACACATAAGGGTCATCTATTTGTGTGTGCATATTTCTCCTTAACAAAAAACGTAAAAAAATCTCAGATGAGCAGATAAAAGAGTGGTTATGTGAACTAGTCAAGCCAAACAGGTTTATTGTGGTGTAATATATTAAAACTGAATTTTCTACAAATCACACAGATAACTACTTTACATTTCTATTTCAGGGAATTAGTTACCTGAGTGTCAAAAAAGGAGATGAAAACTTGTAGTGTTAGCTCACACTATACAAGTGTAAAGACCTTGTATTATGTACATTAAACTAATGTTTAAGTGTATGAGAAAATGTTATAATCTTTACTTTAAAAAGGTTATATAGATTTTTCAGAGCTGACTAATGAATATTCTCTTTATCCATAGCGATACTTTGGAAAAAAATATTTATAAAGTTAGTAAGGAAAAACCATTATATGCTAATGATGAAATTCAGTTTGGAATTTCTTATATATCTGCGATGTTAAAAAATAATAATCACCATATAGATTTATTTATCATTTCAAAAAAAACGCGTATTGTAGAGATAGAACAGGTAGTTGAGAGATGTAAACCAGATTTAATTTGTCTCAGTGCAGTTTTTCGAGAGTATGAGTCTATTGTCAATACAGCTAATAAACTGAAAGCTACATATCCAAATACATATTTACTTGGAGGTGGACCTCATATTACCCTAAATCCAGAGGTGGCTATTCAAGAAGCGTTTGATGCTATTTGTATTGGAGAAGGGGAGTTTGCAACTTTAGAATTAGTCGATCAATTAGAAAAGGACATTAAGCCCCATGGGATTCAAAACTTGTGGATTAAGCAGGATGCAAGTATAGAGCGTAACCCTACTCGTAAATTTTGCGAGAATTTAGATGTATTTCCTTTTCCAGATCGTCAGATGTGGCAAAAATATATTACAAATCCTAAAACTCCGCATGTTATTCTTGTCGGGAGAGGTTGCCCTTTTGATTGTACATATTGTTGCAATCATGCTTTGCGGGAAGTTGCTGAGGGCAGATATGTAAGATTTCGATCGCCAGAAAATGTAATTGAAGAAGTTGATCAAGTAATTAAACAATTTGCTGAAAATGATACTATATACTTTGAAGTGGAAGCGATCAATATTAACGTAAAATATTTGGAATATTTTTGTACAAAGTTAGAGGAGTATAATAAAACTTTGAAAAGAGATGTATTTTACGGTGTAAATTTTCGGATAATCTCATCCCAGGATGTAAACCATATCTTCCATCTTTTGCGAAAAGCTAATATTACATATCTTAATATTGGTTTAGAATCAGGAAGTGAACGAATTAGACAGGAAATGATGAAACGAAATTATTCTAATGATGATGTTCGTCAAGTCGTCAAGTTGGCTAAAAGATATCGAATTCTTTCGATGTTGTATGTCATGCTTGGGATACCAACCGAAACAGTGGAGGATTTCCATGAGACTGTGAATCTGGTGAAGGAATGTCAGCCACATTTTGCTCAGTTAAATATCTTCTGTCCTTACCCTGGCACCTATTTATATGAATATTGTTTGGAACATAATCTAATCAAACCTTCTTTTAGAGATCATGGTAGAAATGTCGCTGTTCTTGATTATCCACAATTCTCTGCAAAGGAGATTCAGAAACAATATTATCTCTTTTACCCTGAAGTATATGCAAAAAACAAAGGTCATCGCTTTATCTTAACTATCTTATCATATCTAGTACAAAAATGGAACTTTACATTCTTGTATGATTTCGCAATTAAATTTATGCGTTCTCCCAAATAAGCTGAATTCAAAAATAATGAAGTAAAGAAAGGGGAATAAGATGAAAGAAAAAATTAAAAATTTAGGAATGATGGGAAATGCATTTCGCGTCATGGCTGGATTGGATACCGTTTATGGTTATGACGTGGCAGTGGATGATATGTTCCGGGCGTTAATTGCTCATAGTTCTTTAGAAGAAGTGACTTGTTTTTATGAGCCCAATCATTTTCAAGAGAGCGCGATTCTGCGGAAGTATCGTTCCTTAAGCCGTGCCAATAAAGCCTCAGCAAAATTAAACCTATTTTCGGAATTGGATATCTTACAAGATCAAAAAAAAGTAGATATTGATATATTACACAATGTTAGTATGGAGTTTATGCCATTAGTGTATTTGCGTGAATTTTTTGCTAAGTCCGCTTTTCCAATTACTTACACTATACACGGTGCTAGTTATCCGAACTACATTGAGAGTTTTTACTTAATGAAACTACTGATGCCATTTAGACCGTATGATTCTTTAATATGTACTTCTAGAGCAGTAAAGTACGCAGTAAAAGCGATGTTGGAAAATATAAGTGGTGCTTTGAATGAAAGATATAATACCAATATCAAATATGAAGGGCGTTTAGATATTGTTCCACTGGGAGTAGATACAGATAAATTTATTCCAATGGATAAAAGAGAAGTTCGTAATAAGTTAGATCTTCCAGTTGACCCATTTATCATTCTTTGGTTAGGAAGATTTTCAGCTTATGATAAAGCAGACCTGTTGCCGATTATTTTGATGTACAAGCGTTTGCTAGAGAAGAACCTAGATAAAGATCTATTGCTGATTTTGGCGGGTCATGACCGTAAAACTATACCTTTCATACCAGCAATAAAGTCTTATTTTACAGAACACGGAATTGAAAATAAAGTAAAGATTATTCCAAACAATGACGTAGCCAATCGAAATCTGTTATTTGCGGCAGCTGATGTTTTTGTTTCTCCTATAGATAATGTACAAGAAACTTTCGGGATTACACCCATCGAAGCTATGGCTTGTGGTACACCTCAAGTTGTTTCTGATTGGGATGGTTACAAAGATACTGTTATTGATGGTGAAACCGGTTTTTTGATCCCAACTTATTGGATGAAATGTGATGAAGATATCAAAACTGCTGCTATGTTCCCCTCTGAGCCGACTCATCGTACTGTATTGCATCATTTACTGATGGGGCAATCAGTTGCTTTGGATTTGCAGGAATATGAGCAGGCAATTCAGAGATTAATTGACCACCCCGAATTGAGAGAAATGATGTCGGAAAATTCAGTTAAAATTGCCAGGGAAAAATTTGGGTGGGCTAATGTCATTCGACTGTATGAAGATTTATGGTCAGAACTGCGTGAACAGCAGAAGGCAACCCCTGTTGAGGATCGAAGAGAGGATTTGACCTTTATGCAACCAATCTATTGTGATGCTTTTAAGCAATATCCAACTCGTTTTCTCAGTGATCAGGAGACTTTTGTAATTACGCCAGAAGGGGAGAATGTGTTAGATGGTAAAGAGCCAATTCCGAAACATTATCAAATTGAAGATATTTTGCAGGAATATCAGTTAGGACCAATAATCTTACAACAACTAAGAGAAGTAGGAAGTAAGGGTTTAACTGTCGCCCAAATTTTAACTCAATATAAAGGTCTTTATCATGAAAGTGTAGTTAGAAGAAGTACAATGTGGTTATTTAAACATGGTCTTTCATATTTAAGAAAATAGAATTGAAGAGGAAGGAAGAGAACACTATGATATTTAAAGATCAAGCATATACAAGAGAAGATTTTTCTGAAATTCGCGAGTTTTTAGTAGATCGAGAGATTTATTTCAGAACTCCTCAGGATTGGGACTATACTCGATGTGAGATGTGGATCTATACTCATGTTGAGCGAAAAGATAATGTTGATTTCTTCTATCAAAATTGCCATATCTGGAGAGATGAGACTGGAAAGATCGTTGGTTTATTTATCTCCGAAAAAGGGAAAGAAGAGTTTTCTATTATTCCTGCTCCAGAAGTGAAAGAGATTGGGGAGGTAATTCTAGATTGGGCAATTAATGTTTGGGGGGCTGAAAAAGAGAAAATTTATTGTGATCTCTTTGAATATGAAAAAGATTTAATTACTTTATTAACTTCCAGAAACTTTAAAAAAAGAGATGGAATCATTTCCCATGGATGGAAATATGATTTAACAAAGGTCGAATATGAGATTCAACTAGAAGATGGTTTCAAAATTTGCAGTATTAATGAAGATCATGATCTGAAAGAAAGGTGTGAAGTAGTCTCTGATGCTTATAATAACGGCGATTTGACTAAGTTTACTTTAGAAGAGTATGAATGGCGTTGTAGTGCTCCAGGCTATAATTCTGATTTTGATCTTGCTTGCATTTCTCCAGAAGGAATCTATGTATCATGTTGTACAGGTTGGCTGGATCAACACAGTAAAAGTGCTATTATAGAGACTGTAGGTACTCGGCATGCGTTTCGGAGAAAAGGATATGCTAAAAAGGTAGTTGCTGAATGCTTTAACCGACTTCGTACAGCAGGAGCAAAGGTTGGTTATATTAGATCTTTTAACGAAATAGCAGATAAGACATATGGTTCACTAAAACCTAGTGAAGAGATTCATTCATATATATATATTTTAAGAAAGTGACGATTGTGCTAAACATATAGTATTTAACCTGAAAGGGTGTTTCAAAATGGGCAAAGGAAAAATCATTTTGGTTGATGGGTCCTCAAGTGCAGGTAAGACTAGCTTAGCAAAAGAATTGCTAGCTGTCTTACCTGAAGAATACTTATACCTATCATCAGATGAATTTTATGAGCGAATGATGGAAGATGTTATGAATCTGGGTTTAACGAGTTTAAAAGATAAGGAAAATATTAATCTTCTAAAAGGAAGGGAGTTACTAAGTTCAGGCATTATGGATTTATTTTATCATATTGTGAAAACGATTTCCGAGTTGGGTATCAATGTTGTTCTTGATCATGGTATAAATAAAAAGAATCTAAAAAAAAGTATTATTTTTTTTGATAATTATCCGGTTACTTTTGTTGGATTAACTTGTCCTTTACACGAGTTAGAAAGGCGAGAAAGAGAAAGAGGAGATCGTTATATGGGCACTGCTAGGCGTCAAAATAAAATTAATAACTTCGCGAAAAAACATGATATTGAAGTAGATACCTATATTTCAAATATAGGTGAATGTGTAGAAGAAATTGTAGAGTTTTTAAAAAATACAAACCAACAAGTAAGTGCATTTAAAAAGCTTCGAGATGAGTTAAATGCATTATAGGCAATCTTAATGTGAAGGATGATTAACATGAACAATAAAAAGTTAGAAAAAGTAATTCCAAATTTGAAAGTTGGTAATGGTTGCATGTTAATGAATGTGTCAGGAATACTTGAATATGAAAATTATTTATCTTATTCTTTAACATATTCAACCTTTGATTTTCTGTATGATTTCGATCATTTAACAACCTTTCTCAATCCGAAAAGACCTGAGGAATATATCTCTAAAGATAATGAATTATTTATTGTAGGTGGAATAGATTCTCTCTATCATGAGGATTATGAGATCTACACTAGAAACCATTGTCAGCAGTATAATCTTTTTCAAGGGGTGCGAGTTTATGAAGGGGAAAAAAGACAAAATTTAGAGGTCGAAATAGAATATATCCAAAAAGATATTCCCCTTATTTTCTGTTGTGATCAATATTATCTATACGAGTACTATAAAAAAAAGAATTCTGCAATGAATTTAGATCATAGTTCAAGCCATTCAGCAGTTTTAGTGGACATAGACCTTGACAATAAGCAATGTACTATTATGGACAAATTTTATGATGTAATTGTAGAAGTTCCATTAAAGGCATATATTGAAGCAAAAACGTCTGATCATTTAAGAAGAAGCTATTTTGCTCAAGTGATTATTCAGAGGATGGATATCCCGGAAAATGAGCGGATTCGTTTATTATTGAAAAAAAATTTGAACCAGACTTTAGAAGAGACTGCAACAATCGAGGGAAGGACGTATATGAAAAACCTCAAAGGTTTGGAAATGCTAATAAAAGATTTACCAAAGTTTTTTAAACTAATGTCGGAGTTAAAAGGAAAATATGCTCCTCAGTTTACGACAAAACTTTTAAGCCCGATGATTTTAGAAAAGGTAAGCTTTAAGAATCTGATGAGCTATGTAAGTAAGACGATCATAGAACTTCAAAAGATCAATGAACTATTAAATAATCTAAGTACTACGTGGATGCTGGTTGACAAATTATGTGATAAGTGTTTTTTAAAAAAGCATCATATTGTCGATTATACTGATCGTTTTGCTACAATATTTAAAAATATCTATGAAATGGAGTGCCAGGTGATCGAAACCTTAGCTTCAGTTGAAAAATTATTGTAGCTCAGACCAATTATAGAGTAAAGGAGTTTTGGGAAAATGAAGGATAAGTTTATAATCTTAGACTTGCAACCTTACTTTAATGCAGATGCGATTAGTTCGAACGATAATCGAATAGACGGAATGTTTGGTTTGCTTACATCTTTTCCGGCTGAAGAACTTCCAGAATCTAAAGCAATCGTTACTGTTAATGAAGTTCCATTTATGATTCCACCTAAAGAAGATGGAATCAATAATAACATCGAATGTTATAGTGAATTGATCGAGGTTCCAGAAGGTAAATACTGTAGATTACATATACTTGGTGGTTGTGATAACGGAAGTTTTGAAGAAAAATTTACCTTGATCTATTCAGAAACTGAAGAACAGTATAAAATTGGATTAAGTAATACAACGCTGATGAGATCAATGTTTAAAGAGCAGTCTGCTTTCAAATTTACACATTTACATGCCAAAGATGGTGAACATATTGTTAAATCAACGATCTGGCATCAGTCTCAGAACATAGAAAGCTGGCGATATTTGCAAAAAATCAAACTGCCTGATAACCCTTGCTATCATATTTTTGCGATAACGTTAGAAAGGAATGATAGATAACGTGAACCCTATAGTTAATCAGTTTTCTGATAAAAACGATTATCGGTACTTACTATGTTATGCCACTTTATTGCGTGATATATTACTACATTATGGGTACACAGATCTTGCAACTTGTATAGGTAAGGAGTACTGCTACTATTACATTGAAGATGAATCCTGTGTTGAGTGGTTCCGTAAAAGGTTTTCTGTATGGGATGATTTAAAAAAAAATCAAAATTTCACATTAAAGCACCATCAATTTGCGAACCTAACTAAAGCTCTGACTCATTTACAAGCTAACTTAGAAAATGGTATTTTGAGTATGTCGTTAGTTGACGTCTTTTTTTACCCCTATGATGGCCAAAGCTATCAAAAAAGCCACGCTACTCATTATGTTACTATTACTGGGATCAGTTTTGAACAAAAAAAAGTCACTCTTTTAGATTCAATCAATGGATATTATAACGTTGAACTTGGGTTTGAGCAGCTTGAACAAGCATGGTGTTTTAATTGGGATAGCAAAGAGTTCAAATTTTACTGCTATGATGTGATTCCTCCTGAACAACCAGTAGTTCATACTAAAGAAGATTTTTTGCGAGTTATGCAGCAAAACGTGCAAAATATGCTTCAGCCTAATCTGGATTTCACTAATGAAGCAGCACTACGAATTTTAAAAAAATCTAATAATTTTCTTGCTGGTTTATCTGGACTTGATCAGTTAGGTAATAGTGTTGCTAAACTCATCGAGTTAGGGCATGATGATATATTTAGCATATTTTTTCAACTAACTACCATTCCCGAACAATTAGAATTACATTCTAATTATCTAAAAAACATAGCAGTCAAATTTGACTTGCCGCAATTTCTACCTCTAGCCGAGGATATGTTCAATATAAGCCAAACTTGGGCTATTACCAAAAATATGATTGTAAAAACTTTATTCAGAGATTCAGATAAGTATTTTCAGCGGTGTATTGAACGTTGTAATCAGATCGCACAGTTGGAAAGGCAATTTGTCAACAAGTTGCAGGAAACATTAATAAACTTATAAAACTATAAGTTTTACAAATTGTCCTTTTACTTTTTGACAATAAAAAAAGTGATTCTATTGACAAAAGGGTCGCATGAAAATATTGGGGTGTTAGCTATGAAATTACAAAAAGAAAATATTGATGCTATTATTAAATTAACACCGCTACAGAAGGGAATACTCTATCACTATTTAAAGAACTCAGATAGTGATGAGTATTGTAATCAATTAGTGTTAGATATATCAGGAGAAATTAACTTAGAGTGTTTTCAAAAAGCTTGGAATTTTGTTTTAGAAAGTAATGAAGTCCTTAGAACTTTATTTAGGTGGGAAGAGATCCGAGAACCAATTCAGATTAGTTTAAAAACTCCTGAATTGAAGTTTGAATTTTATAATCTTATGTCCGAGCGAGATAAACTTCAAGTATTCAAGAAGATCATTGACCAGGACAAAGCAGATAAGTTTAATCTGATGGAAGTTCCATTTAGAATCAAATTGTGCCAACTAGAACAGTCATTATTCAAAATGATCATTAGTAATCATCATATATTGTATGATGGTTGGAGTACTGGATTGATCTTAAAAGAATTTTTTGCTGCTTATCAGCGAACGATTGAAGGGAAAGAATTAATTAAGCCAGTCAAAACTAAGTTTCGCGAATTTGTTAATTGTCTAAAAAAGCGCAATCATGAAGAAGATCAGACTTTCTGGCAAGAATACCTAGCAAACTACGAACCGTATAACCTATGGTTTCAAAATAATCAGGAAAAAATAAATGAGGTTCAAACCAAAGCTTTTCAATTCCTCTCTGAACTAACAGAGGAGATCAATGTTTTTGTTAAAAACCAGGGAATTACCTTAGCAACACTTTTCTATAGTAGTTGGGGAATATTGCTGCAAAGATATACTAATAGTTCAGATGTAATCTTTGGCACTACAGTATCTGGTAGGAATGAAAACGTTAGGGATATTGAAAACATTGTTGGCTTGTTTATCAATACCATACCTCTTAGGGTCACATCGAATCCTCAAGAACAGGTAAAAGATTTGTTATCTATGGTTAATCGTGTGCTGCAAACGAGAGGAAGTTATGAAAGCACACCTTTAGTTGATATCAAGAAGTATAGTGGCATAAAAGCAGATGAAATACTGTTTAATTCGATAATGGTTATAGAAAATTATAAATTGGATCAGAGTTTAAGTACTAAAGAGAATATACTGTCGATAGAGTCATATAAAATCTTTGAACAGACTAATTTTGATCTGACAGTGAGTATCACTACATTCGAAAATCTAGAAGTTAGTCTATCATACAAAAAAAGGGTTTTTCCTGAGCAGATTATTGAGCAGATAACAAACCATTTTAAAAATCTCATCAGTAATATTATTAGGCTACCAGTAGCCGAAATGCAACATATAGATATGTTAAATGCTGTAGAGAAAGAAACGATACTCTCTAATTGGAATAACACTACAGTAGCTTATAATCAAGACCTATTATTCTATGAATTATTTGAAAGACAGGCTGAGTTACATCCAGAGCGAATTGCGGCTATCTTTCAAAACGATAAGTTGACATATAAAGAGTTAAATCATAAATCCAATCAATTAGCTAGACGGTTGCGAGCAAAAGGTGTTAAACCTGAAAGTATTGTTGGTATTAGGATAGCACGTTCTCTGGAGATGATCATCGGGTTATTGGCGATCATAAAAGCAGGCGGGGCTTATTTGCCACTTGATCCTAAAAATCCATTGGAAAGAAGCAAATATATCTTAAACGATAGCAGAGCCTGTTTATTACTATCTAGAACAAAGGAACAAGAAGGTTTTTTTGCTCAGGAAGTTCTTGATTTATCAGATCAAAATCTATATACAGGAGATAACACTGATTTAGAAAAAACTGTCAACTTAACTAATCTTGCTTATGTAATCTACACTTCAGGTTCTACCGGACAACCGAAGGGAGTAATGGTTGAACATGGTAGTTTACTCAATTATTTGCAATGGAGGCAAAGAACTTATCCTTTGCATGAGGATGATCTAATTTTGCAAAAAACACCCTTTACCTTTGATGTATCGGTTTGGGAGATATTCTTGTGGGCTATTGTTGGAGCTAAAGTCTGTTTTTTGGTTCCAAATGGTGAGAAAGACCCTGAGGTTATCATTGATACGATAGCTTTCAACCGGGTGACCGTAATGCATTTTGTGCCCTCAATGTTGAGCATTTTTCTAGAATATGTAGAATCTCATCGTAATTTTATACAATTGACTAAACTTAGCAGTTTAAAATCTATCTTTGTTAGTGGTGAAGCTTTGACATCAGCTCAAGTGAATGCTTTCAATGAACTTTTATATACCAAATTTCAGACTAGATTAGTGAATCTATATGGTCCTACTGAAGCGACCATTGAAGTAGCATATTTTAATTGTTCTCCAGATGAAAAATATATCAGTATACCTATCGGAAAACCTATTGATAATCTGAATCTATATATTGTAAGTACTCATAATACTCTCCAGCCAGTAGGTTTGGCGGGAGAATTATGCATCGCTGGAGCAGGGTTGGCTAGAGGTTATCTGGATCAACTAGATTTAACTGAAGATAAATTTGTCAAAAATCCTTTTGGCTCAGGCAAAATGTATAAGACTGGGGATTTGGCATGTTGGCTCTTAGATGGGAATATACAGTATTTAGGGAGATTAGACTTCCAGGTTAAGATTAGAGGTAACAGAATCGAATTAGGGGAGATTACAGAATGGTTAGTTAGACATGAAAAGATTCAGGAAGCTGTGGTTTTGGCTCGAGTAGATGGAGTTGGAGATAAGTATTTGTGTGCCTATTATGTTCCAAAAGAACAGGTTAGTACTAATGAATTACATGATTATTTAGCTCAGGTTTTGCCTGAATACATGATTCCAGCATACTTCATTAAGCTAGAGGAGATGCCATTAACCACAAACGGTAAAATCAACCGTAAAGCTTTACTAGAAACTGAAACTACTCTTAAAACCTATGTAGAACCGGAAAATGAACTCCAAAAAAGGTTAATCACGATTTGGAAAGAGATTTTGCAGGTCAAAAAGATTGGGATTACAGATGAATTCTTTAGTCTAGGAGGCCATTCTTTAAAGGTAATCTCGTTAGTGTTAAGAATCCAGCGGGAATTTGGACTGAAAATAGAGATTGCAGAATTTGATAATATATCGACAGTTAGTGCTCTGGCAGAGTATATCCAGACCCATCAAGCAGGTGCTAGAGAGGAGATACCTGATGTAGTTGCAAGGAATAACTATCCCTTAGCATCAGCTCAAAAAAGATTATATTTCCTACAGAAAATGCAACCTGAAGCTTCTAACTATAATATGACCGAAGTTTTATTTGCGGATCAGCAGATCGACTACAATAAGTTAGAAAAAGTTTTTAAATCATTAATTGACCGGCATGAAAGTTTACGTACTAGTTTTATTTTGGAAAATGACGAAGTCTACCAAACGATTTGGCCAAAAGTTGATTTTGAGATAAAGGTATTCGATCTTCAACAGGATAAATTAGACGAAGCAATTCGGTCATTTGTATGTGCATTTGACCTTTCTAAAGCACCACTGTTTAGGGTTGGATTAGGAAGATTAGATGACGGGAAATCTATCATTATTCTTGATATTCATCATATTATTTCAGATGGGCTCTCTAACAATCTGCTTATCAAAGATTTTCTTGATCTCTATACCAATACAGAACTGCCACCCTTAACGAAAATGTACAAAGATTATGCAGTCTGGCAGCAGCATCGGAAGGAGAGTCTTCAAAGTCATAAAGAATATTGGCTAAATGAGTTTGCTTTAGGAATACCTGCATTAAATCTGGTGACTGATTTTCCCCGGCCTCAACTTCAAAGTCTTGAAGGGAAGCGGTTTAGATTTACCCTGAACCAGGAACAGGTTCAAAATCTGAATCAGTTGGCGATTGCTGAAAAGACTACATTATATACACTATTACTATCTTTCTGGTTTATTCTTTTGCATAAATTGACAAATCAGGATGATATCATAGTTGGTACAGTAACCTCTGGGCGAACCCACCCTGATTTTGAGAAGATAGTAGGTATGTTTGTCAACACATTACCCATTAGGGCCAAAATCGACAAATTTGCGCAGTTTTCTGATCTGGTGCATACGGTAAAGAGTAAGCTTTTAGTAGGGCTAGATCACCAGGATTATCAATTTGAAAATCTAATTGATGACTTACACTTAGAACGTAAGATGGATCGCCATCCACTTTTTGATCAAATGTTTGTGATGCAAGATCCTGATAGATTAGCTTTTAGCTTACCAGAGATTAATTTACAAAGATATGATTATGAACGTAGTGTATCCAAATTTGATCTTACTCTCTTTGCCACCCTGATTGATAACCGGATACATTTTGAATTGGAGTATTGTACTCATTTGTTTAAGCAAAGCACTATTGAAAGGTATGCAACTTATTTTAATAGAATCATTTCTGCTGTGACAGCATCTAAGGAGATTAGTATTTTGGATATTGATCTGCTATCTTCAGAAGAAAAGCGTCAATTGGTTCATACCATTAATGATACTCAAGAAGAATTTTCTCATCAGCATACGATTCAGGAATTATTTGATGCACAGGCTGAAGAGACACCTGAGAATACGGCAATTTTATTTAATCGTGACAAAATGACTTATAGGGAGTTAAAAGATCGTTCAACTCAATTGTCAGCGAGTCTTGTTCAACGCGGGGTCCAAAGAGGAGATATTATCGGGATTATGATGGATAATTCTTCAGAAGTAATTGTGAGTATTTTTGGGATATTAAAAACTGGAGCGGCTTATTTACCTATTGATCCGACTTTTCCTAAAGCTAGGAAAGAGTTTATGTTAAAAGATTGTCATTGCCCTCTTCTGTTAACTCAAAGTACGGTAAAAAGTGAAGGTTTGAGTGATATAGCAGTTGTGAATGTAGATGAAATAGATAATTACTTTTCTGAACCTAAAGAGTGGAAAAGTAAAGGTAGTTCTGAAGATATGATCTATATTATTTATACTTCTGGCTCGACTGGAACTCCCAAGGGCTGTATGCTCAAACAGAAAGGTGTAGTTAACTATGTAGAGTGGGCGATAAAAGAATATTTTGCTGATCAGCAGATCTATTTTCCTTTCTATTCTTCGATAGCATATGATTTGACTGTTACTTCTATTTTTACACCACTCTTAAGTGGTCAAACAATTAATATCTATCAAAATCAGATGGGAGCCATAAATTCGATTATTAATGATGGAATATCAAATATTATTAAAGTAACACCTACACATTTGCGTTTACTTTTAGATATGGATTGTCGAAAGAGCAGACTGGAAAGAATCATAGTTGGTGGTGAACAGTTAACTACTGAACTGGCTCGAAAGGTAGTTGAAAAGTTTGGGTCAAATATTGAGATTTATAATGAATATGGGCCTACGGAAACGGTAGTCGGCTGTATGATTCACAAGTTCAATCCTGAGCAAGATATAAGAACTGTGGTTCCGATTGGGATTCCTGCACAAAATACTCAGATTTATCTACTAAATGAAGATTTGCAGGTGTGTCCAGTGGGAGTAGTTGGCGAGATTTATATTGGTGGAGTTGGTGTGGGGGCGGGATATCTTAACCGACCTGAGATTAATTCACACGCTTTTCTGGCTGATCAATTTTCTGCAAATTCTGAGGGAAGATTATATAGGACTGGAGACCTTGGGGTTTATCTAGATAATGGTCTAATCGAATATGTAAGTAGGAAAGATACACAGGTCAAAATCAGAGGTTATCGGATTGAGATTGGAGAGATTCAGAAGGCGATTTTAGATTATCCCGGGGTTAGAGATGTAGTTATCTTGGTCAAGGAAGGTCATCAAAAAGATAAGTTTCTATGTGCATATTTTATTGCAGAAAAATCTATTGAGATTACTGATCTAAAAACTGAGTTAGTTGATCGGTTACCTGATTATATGATTCCGACATTTTTTATTCAGATCTCTGCTCTGCCTGTAGCATCGGGTGGTAAAGTTGATTTAAACGCTTTGCCAGAACCTACATTATCGACTACGAGAGTGATCCAAAATCCAATTACCGAGGTTGAAACTTATTTGCATTCGATCTGGGAGCAGAACCTAAGTATTAGTGACTTTGGGATTACTGATAATTTTTTTGAGATTGGTGGAAATTCATTCTTGCTGATGAAAATACATAATCAGATTCAGCACCAGTACCCTGGAGTAAAGATTACAGACTTTTTCAAATATCCGACAATCCAGTCATTGGCAAAATATATTTCAGATTATCTATATTCACAATACTTAGATCGTAGCCACTCAGATCAAAAAAATGATAGTCATAGCATACTGCCTGCAAGGGAACAGCCAGAAGGGCAGAAAGAGTATGCTGATGAGGGAATTGCAATTATTGGAGTCGGGATTAGATTGTCTCAGGCTCAAACTCTTGAGCAATTCTATCAGGTATTGAAGAACAAAGTAGACTGTATTGGTTACCCTGAAAAAGAACGGTTGCAGGATATTTTGGATTATTTAAACTTTAAAGGAGTAGATCCCTCAACATATCAGCTGACTGAAGCAGCCTTTTTAGAGGAAATTGATAAATTTGATTATTCATTTTTTAAAATATCTTACAAAGAAGCCTGTTTAATGGATCCTTATCAGCGGCTTTTTATGGAAACAGTCTGGAGTACATTTGAGGATGCTGGCTATACAAAAGATAGATTAAAAGATTCCAGAACAGGTGTATATGTAGGTCAACCCCATACAACTGAATACTACAAAAGGATTGTAGAGATTGAGCCAAAAATGGCGATCATGGCTGGCCCAGGTAATATTGATTCTATTATCTCAGGAAGAATTTCTTATATGTATGATTTATCTGGGCCAAGTCTTTTAGTGAATACAGCCTGTTCCTCTACCTTGACAGCAATTCATCTGGCTAGTCAATCTATAAAGAATCATGAATGCGACATGGCTCTGGTGGGAGGAATTAATATTTTGATTGAGCCGATTCACTATCTAGATGCAGAAGTTCCTGCTATCGAGTCATCGACAGGGAGAGCACGAACTTTTAGTGATGATTCTGATGGTACAGGCCGTGGTGAGGGGTGTATCGCTATTCTCTTAAAGCCATTAGCAAAAGCACTTGAAGATAGAGATAATATTCACGCTGTGATAAAAGGAAGTGCTCTTAACAATGATGGGAGATCCATCGGAGTGACTGCTCCTAATGTTGCGGCACAGGAAGATGTAATCGAAAAAGCATGGCAGAATGCTAGACTAAACCTAGAGACAATTGGCTATATTGAAGCTCATGGGACAGGGACGATCTTAGGAGATCCCATCGAAGTTGAAGCTTTGACCAATGTTTTTCAGCGATATACTGATAGAAAACAGTTTTGCGGTATTGGAGCAGTTAAGACTAATTACGGTCATCTTGATTCAGCTGCTGGATTGATTGGTGTACTTAAAGCTGTTGTATGTTTAAAAAATAAAAAACTATTACCAAATATTAATTTTACTTTACCAAATCAGAAGATAGACTTTATTAACTCCCCACTCTATGTGGTTGAGCAAGTAGAAGAATGGGAAACTAGAAAAGGAGTTCTAAGAAGATGTGGAGTAAGTGGTTTTGGTCTCAGCGGGACAAATTGCCATCTGGTGTTAGAAGAGGCTCCTAAACAATTTCAAAATGAGCAACGACTGCGTTACAATATTATGTTGATTTCAGCGAAAATGGAAACAGATCTTTTACAGAACATCGAGAATTATCTTGGTTTTTTGCAGGTTAAAAGTGACTTGAATCTTAATGACGTATGTTATACAACACAAATTGGTCGTGATCACTTTGAGTACCGTGTTGCGTTTATTATTAAGGATCTTTTCGGAGTTATATCTAGCTTGCTCAGATTGAGAGTTAATCTAGAAACTAATTCTGCACATGGTATTTATTATGGAAAGTGTAAACCAGATGGTCATCTTGGTGTACAAGTCAACCAGAAGGAGATGACTGAGCAGTCTGAATACCAGCAGATAGCTAAAGATTATGTCAATGGGGCGAAGATTAACTGGCATCCTTTTTATCGCAAAATGCCAGGAAAGATAATCAGCCTTCCAGGATATGCTTTTCAAAGGAAACGTTGTTGGGTAGAGATTCCTGTTGAGAGAAAAGAGAGTCAGAAATCAAAGCCAACTATATACGAGGGAGCAAGAAGGGATACTATGATAGATAAAGTGAAAGCGAATCAAAATGAGATAGTGCATGATCTGCAAAAATTTGTTGCCAATATGTTTGCTATGGAACCAGCAGATATTAATCCGAATCTTGATTATTTCGAGTTAGGTATTGACTCTATATCAATCATTCAATTAAAACAAGAGGTATATCATTTGTATAATCTTGAAATTTCAGTTGAAAAGTTATTTGGTGAGATCAGTACTTTAAATAAGTTAGCTGAGTATATTCAAGAACATACGCTGACTGAAAAATTGGCCGATTCTGTTGCTGTCTCTGTTGAATCTGAACTTCCTATCCAAAGATCTGAAATCCAGTATGTGACAGATAGTGTGAATGTGATGGAAAAGTCACTAGCTCCGGTAAGTGGCAATAATGATATTACTAATTTGATTAATAACCAGTTGCAGATAATGTCTCAACAGTTACAGTTAATGCAAAAATATGCTAATTCACATTCACATTCACATCAAAAAGAATCTGTTCGGAGAAAACCGAAGGCAGAAAAAAACAATGAAGATAGGCTTTTACAAAAGTTTATCGTCAAGACGCCACCTGTTTTGACTACCAAACAAAAGCAGTTTTTTGAGAGTTTTATCAAACGCTATGAAAAGAAAACAGGTGATTCGAAACAATTAACCCAGCATTATCGACATGTCTGGGCTAATGGAAGGGCAACACAGGGATTTTCTAAACAATGGAAGGAGATAACTTACCCAATTATCTCTAAGCGAGCGAAGGGTGCCAGAGTCTGGGATGCCAATGGTAATGAATACATAGATTTCGCCATGGGTTTTGGTGTTAATCTATTTGGTTATAATCACCCGGCTATCAAAGAGGCTGTTACTGTTCAGCTAGAGGAAGGAGTTATCTTAGGTTCATTGACTAAACTGCCTGGTGAAGTTGCGGAATTGATTGCTGAAATGACCGGTGTTGAGAGGGTAGCATTTTGTAATTCAGGTACTGAAGCTGTGATGAATCTTATGCGGATTGCTAGGGCTACAACTGGAAAAGAGAAAATTGCTATCTTTTCCGGGTCGTTTCATGGAACTTTTGATGGAGTATATATGATGCAAGATGCAACTAATCCGCAGGTTCAGCCAATCCCTTTAAGCCTTGGCACTCCAGCAAAGATGGCAGAAGATATTATCATGCTGGACTATGCAGAGGAAAAATCACTAAAATTGATCCGGGAATATGCAGACGAGTTGGCTGCTGTGTTGGTAGAACCCGTGCAAAGTCGTCGACCAGATCTTCAGCCTAAAGAGTTTTTACATGGTCTTCGCCAACTGACCGCTGAGTTAGGAATTGCACTCATTTTTGATGAGATTATTACTGGTTTTCGAAGTCATCAAGGTGGTGCACAGGCTTACTTTGGTGTGGAAGCAGATTTGGTTTCTTATGGAAAGATTATTGGTGGCGGTTTGCCAATAGGTGTCTTTGCTGGTAAAGCAAAATATATGGATCGGGTAGATGGAGGGATGTGGCAATATGGGGATGCTTCAACCCCTAGTGGATTTTTAGCGCAAACTGGAGGAACATTTTGTCATCATCCGCTTGCTATGGCTTCAGCTAAAGCAACATTACTTTTACTCAAAGACGCGGGGAACTCTTTGCAAGAGACTTTAAATCGCCGAACAAAGGAAATGGCTAACTGTTTGAATGATTTTTTTGCGAAGGTAGAGTTTGATCTTAAAGTGGTTTATTTTGGTTCATTGTTTATTTTTAAGACAAATACGCCAACTTTACTCCGTTTTCTGTACTATATGTTAATTGAGAAAGGATTCTATCTTTGGGAAGGTGCTACTTGCTTTATCTCAACAGAACATACATTAGATGACATAACAGAATTTATTCGTGCTATTCAGGAGTGCTGTGTTGAACTAGTAGAAAATGAATGCTTTACCTTTAGGTTGCCTGCCAAAGCTCTAGAAATTGAAAAAGCTCAATTAGGTATTGAAGAGACTTATCGTTTGATTACTCATGAGAGAGATAGAAATAGAGCTGCTGAATTAGTTGCTCAGAATCCAAAGATTGAAGCAATCTATCCATTATCACCAATGCAGGAATTGATTTTGGCTCAAAATATCAATTTCAGTAATACAGGTAATGATAACTCTTTAGTCAGATATAGAGTCTGTGGAGAAATCAATCTGTCAAGTTTTAAAGAAGCTTGGCGGATTGTGATTAAGCGGCATCCGATTTTGCGGACAGGTTTTCTGTGGAGAAGATTAGTGGAGCCTCTCCAGGTAGTTTACAATTCTGTAGATGTAACTTTCAATATATTAGATCTTACTGACTTACATTCTGAAGAACAGTTGAAAGCTTATCAAGCTCATATAACTAGTGTGAAGTCCAACAGTTTTAATATAGCTACTCCTCCATTGATTCAATTTAGTTTAATCAAATTTACCTTACAGGAATGGCGGTTTGTGTTAAAATATCAGAATTCACTCTTTGATGGTTGGAGTTCAAACTTATTATTTAGTGAATTCATTGAGATTTATAGTTCCCTGATTACAGGTAAAAAAATAGATTTAGCAGACAGCTGTCCTTATATCAGTTATATTTCCTGGTTAAAAGATCAGGAGTATAAAGAAACAGAAAAATTTTGGATCAATGAGTTACAAGGTTTTGTTACGGATGATTCTAGTAAGAATGGTTCTACCTATCAGATAAGGAGTTCTTTTGACCCAGGTGAGTATATCATACAGATGGATGAAACTGAAGTTAGTAGAATTAAAGATTGTGCCAGAGAACATAAGTTAACTCTATACACTTTGTTTCAGGGAGCCTGGGCAATGTTACATAGCAAACTTCAAAACACCGAAGAGTTGTTGATTGGAACAGTGTGTTCTGGTCGTCCAGAGAGTTTAAAGAACAGTGCTAAAATTGTAGGGTTATTCTCGAATGTACTTCCGATTAGAGTCCAGTATAGTGCTAATATGACTATATCTGTTTTCTTAAAAGAGCTACAGGATAAGATTCTAAAGTTAAAAAACTATGAACATACGACGATTAATCAAATTGCCCAATGGTCACAAATTCCTTTAAAGACCTTGCAGGAAGCTATTTATACCAGAGTACTAGTTTACATGAATTATCCTCAAGATAGTAATAAAAGTGATTCAGGAATCAATATCGAACTTGAAGATGAACAGACTTATGTAAATGTGCCATTTAGAGTATTTATTGAACCATTTGATGGATTTAGGTTAATAGCTAGATATGATAGGAATTGTTTTACTGACCAGGCTGTTGCAGTAGTAATGAAAGATTACAAAAAAACTCTTGGCGAAATTATTATGCAACTGCAATAATTGTCGCATGAAAGGCACATACAATATTTAAGGTGAGTTGATCATTTCGACCTTATATATTGTATGTGTGAAAAAGCAGCTTTATTGAGGATTAATGGTACATAAAAAGTTTATAGGTGCGCATACGTATGACGTACTAAGTGAATTAAAATTTCATAAAAAAGAAGGGATCACGATGAAAGATGGATACTATCTCTCAATATACACACATATTGATGAACTTGTTCATTTAAAAGAAATTGATTTACGTCATGACCATCATATGGCGTTATGGGAGAAAAAGCATGAAGATATTGAATTAATTCATTTTTGGGAGTTTGAAAGAATTTCTGGCCGTAAGCATCATAACCAATCATTTTATAATGTTGAACATGCTTGTGATGTTATCAATGAATTGCTTAGTGTGTATGATATTTCTCTAGATGATATTGTAGAAATTTGGGGTACCCCTAAGTTAGAGACCAGTGCAGATTATCATACATTAGATGAGTATCCAGAGTATGCCTATCACAGCTTAGCACATCTGTTTTCCACAATACTTCTGGATACTGATAAATTCTATAATTCGCAGATGATTGCTCTGGCTGTAGATGGTGGACCTGATAATGTTATTGACTATTTTGCAAGAGAGAAAGATTTTTACATGGGGGCATATTGTGACTGTGGTAAGATTAAGTTATTTAGTGTTCCTTCTCCTGGTTTATTATGGATGTTAATGAAATTACGTTATAAATTAGAAGAGGGTTCTTTAATGGCTTTAGGTAGTGCATCAACTAGTAAATGCACTATACCGATTGAAGAATTCATGGAAGGTTTAGTTAGTATTAAAAAATTGAACGATATTTTTCCAACTTCTGAGTGGCTTAATCAGGTAGCAAAACGAATTGAATGTATAACCGCCGTAGATCAGGATTCGTTGTTCAATGGATTTGATGATCGATTTTCGGAAAAAGAAAACCGAATCAGTATGGTTGTTAAAGTAATTCAGGAGATTTCAATTAAAATGATAGAAAACACCGTGGAACAAATTATTACTGAATATGATGTTGAACCAACAGAAACATATCTTGCTTTAGCTGGTGGGTATGCCCTCAATTGTCCTTCTAATTCATACTTAATGGACAAATTTAACTTTAAAGGCTTTATTGCTCCACCGTGTGTAAGCGACACTGGTATTGCTTTGGGTATGGGTTTATACGCTTTTTATAAGAAACTCGGCAGATTCAATTTCAAATTTAAAAATGCTTTTTACGGTGATGACCATACTGATGTAGAAGAAATTTTGCGCAGTGAAGTTTATAGCGGATATATTCAAAGTATTTCTTCGCTGGATTATTCACAACTAATCAGAGATTTGCAAAATCAACCAATTATATGGTTTAATGGCAGGGCGGAAATAGGGCCAAGAGCTTTAGGAAATAGGAGTATATTGGCAGATCCTCGCAATCTAAATCTCAAAGATAATTTGAATGAGATTAAAAAACGCCAATGGTGGCGTCCAGTTGCCCCGATAATCCTGGAAGAATATGTAGAAGACTGGTTTCAAAATGGACGTCCATCACCATATATGTTAGAAACTTTTACAGTTAAAGATGATAAGAAAGATGTCATACCAGCTATTTTACACCTAGACCAATCAGCAAGAATACAAACTGTTAACAAAGATGAAAATCCTGATATTTATCAGATAATTAAAGAATTCTATAAACAGACTGGTGTCCCGATTATTTGTAACACTTCTTTAAATGACAAAGGTGAACCAATAATAAATCGAGCAGAAGAAGTCTTAAATTTAGCTTTACGGAAAGGTGTTGCAGTTGTGTATATCAACAAAATGCGAATTGAATTAAAGAATTTTACCCAATTTCCAGCTACAAAGCCTGAAAAACGTATGGATAAATTCTGCAATTATCTTTCGAAAGAAGCGCGAGAAGCACGTTTGAAAGAATTAAATCCCTTCGGTTTGTTTGACCGGGATCTAATATTCTATTTTAACAATCCTGATTTATGCCGATATGATTTAAGAATTGAGAAAGATGTTAAAACTATTTTGAAAATTATTGAACGGATTAAAGGTAAGATGCTCCATGATATTGAGTTGGAGACTGCCTGGTAATCCTTGCTTTAAACATTCTAAGATAGTAAAAATTTACAGAGGGAGGTTGGAAAATGTTTACTGAATTAGAAAAGACCAGATACGCTCGTCAATTTATACTGGATCAATGGGGTGAAGAGACTCAGGAAAAGTTAAAGAATACAACAGTATTTGTAGCAGGAGCAGGTGGATCTGGATCACCTATTATCACTCAGCTGGCTTTATTAGGTGTAGGAAAAATAAGAATTTGTGACTTTGATACAGTGGATCTTTCCAATTTGAATCGTCAATTTCTTCATTGTGTATCTGAAGAATCGAGATTAGGCCAGCAGAAAGCAGTTTCAGCAAAAAAGACTGTACATTACATAAATCCTCATGTTGAAGTAGAAATTTTTCAAGAGAAGATAACTGCTGATAATATTGATGAGATAGTTGGAGATGCTGCGATTATAATGGATAGTGTTGATAAAATTGAGACAAAATTTGTACTTTCAAAGTGTGCAATCCGTAAAAATATCCCTCATTTGTTTTATGGAATGATGGATATCAATTCTTTCGCCTGCATATTTTATTCTCCAAAAACCCCATGTTTCCATTGCTTATATGATTTTAATAAGGTTAAAGAGATGCTTGAATTATCAAAGGTCAGCCAGAAAGAAGATACAAAAACTCCTGTATGTTGTCCTCCTGTATTTTTAAGTGCAGGTTTTATCATGACGGAGTTAGTGAAAATATTGCTCGGTATTGGAGAGCCTGCTTATAATAAGTTCTATCTTTTCCTACAAAAAGGTAATCAACGGGTAATAGAATCAAATGGTTATATGGGAATGCGTTTTTGGAACTCTGAATTTTTCGATGAAATTTCTCTGAATCAGGGCTTCGACTGGAACAAAGGTTGGAGAGGAAATTTAGTGGAAGAATTAGAGATTAAACCAAATCCTAACTGTGCTTGTTGCTCAAGTATAGATAGTGAAGAGAAAGAAAATGATGAAGAAGAAGATGTAACAGTTAATATTGTTTTTAAGCAATTCTAATGATTCGCCCACAAAAAGTAGTCACACTCACATACTATATATAGTATGTGAGTGTGACTACTTTTTGTGGGCGAATCATTCTATGACTTATATGTTTGAGTCTTAAAAAGATAGAATAAAGAAAACATCCCCATCATATTTATCTAATGACTGATAAAATTAAGGGGATGTTTTATATGCGTTTAGGTGATATTGTAATTAATCGTAATGATCCAAATAGTCTAGTTTTTCAAATTACAGGATTTGATGGAGAAAAAGCATTATTGAAGGTTGTAGATTTACCTTTAACTACTATTTTGCCTGTTAAATGTCTTATTAAAATCTCCTCTTCACCTGTAACACCTCCTTTTAGAGTGATCAAAGTTGACAAAAAAGAATCACCATAAAATAATAAGTCGCTGAGAATATTTTCAGCGACTTATTATTTTGTCCGAATATTATGCATATGAGAAATATTTAATAAAAAGCAGGAGTTAACCGTCCACTATAGAAACTATGTAAGGAAAATATAATATGACTAATGAATAGAGTAGAGAGTGGAAAATATAGAGGATAAGGAGGGATTTAAAGCCAATGAAAAAAATTACTACTGATATAATCACTAGAGAAGTAGCAAGACTTTGCCAGGAAGCAAACTTTTTTCTAGGAGAAGATGTAATTAAAGCTTTTAATAGGGCTATATTAGAAGAAGAATCTGAGATTGGACAAGAAATATTGAATCAGCTGATAAAAAATGCAGAGATTGCCAGTCGTGAACAGGTTCCAATGTGTCAGGATACTGGATATACAGTAGTTTTTCTTGAAGTGGGTCAGGATGTGCAGATTCAAGGAAATTTAGAAGAAGCTATCCACGAGGGTGTACGTTTGGGTTATGCGAATGGATTTTTACGAAAATCAATTGTGGGACATCCATTTCGTCGAACTAATACAAAAGATAATACTCCAGCAATAATACATACTCGGCTGATCCCTGGCGATACTTTAAAGATCACTGTTGCTCCTAAAGGTGGAGGCAGTGAGAATATGAGTAAAATTAAAATGCTCAAACCTGCGGATGGTAAAGAGGGTGCAATGGATTTCATTCTTCAATGTGTGGAAGAAGCAGGGCCAAATCCTTGCCCACCGATTGTGGTAGGTGTTGGGATCGGCGGAACTTTTGAAAAAGCTCCATTTCTTGCAAAAAAGGCATTGCTTAGAGAAATCGGAAGTTCTAATCCTGATTCAGAGATTGCTGAAATGGAGAAAGAGCTTTTAGAAAAAATTAATCGACTGGGCATAGGCCCAGCAGGATTAGGTGGAAGAATTACTGCACTGGCTGTTCATATTGAAATTTTCCCATGTCATATTGCTAGTTTGCCGGTAGCTGTTAATCTAAACTGTCATGCTGCTAGGCACAAAGAAGTTATTTTGTAGGAGGTGATCTGGTGAAACATTTAACTACCCCTTTAAAGAACGAAGACTTAGAAGGATTACGAAGTGGTGATAGAGTATTTCTATCAGGAGTAATTTATACTGCTAGAGATGCTGCCCATGCTCGATTGATAAAACTTATTGAAGAAGGTAAGGAATTACCTTTTGATTTAAAAGGCCAGGTCATTTACTATGTTGGCCCAACTCCTGCAAAGCCGGGTAAGGTGATTGGCTCAGCAGGGCCAACCACTAGTTATCGTATGGATCCATACGCACCACGTTTGATAGAATTAGGTTTAAAGGGCATGATAGGCAAAGGTTTTCGTTCTCATGAAGTAAAAGATGCTGTAAAAAAACATACAGCAGTTTATTTTGGTGCTGTTGGAGGTGCCGCCGCTTTAATCGCAGAACGAATTAAAGAGGTAGAAATTATCGCTTATGAGGATTTAGGAGCAGAGGCGATTCGCCGTATGGTTGTAGAAGATTTTCCTCTCATCGTTATAAATGATACAAATGGTGGAGACCTTTATGAAGAAGGTCGGAGTCTCTATAAAAGATAAAAATGTCGATGTAACAAAGGGAGGCAATTAAAAATGAAAAATTTAGCTGAAGAAGCATTACATATGCATCGTGAGAATAAGGGAAAACTAGAAGTGAGAAGTAAAGTTCCGGTTAAGGATGCTCGGGATTTGAGTCTTGCTTACTCACCTGGAGTAGCCGAACCTTGTAATGAAATATATGCTGATAAAAGTAAGGTAAATGAATATTGTGCAAGAGGAAACTTAGTAGCAGTAGTTTCTACAGGAACTGCTGTTTTGGGTTTAGGGAATATTGGCCCAGAAGCAGCATTACCAGTAATGGAAGGAAAAAGTGTACTTTTTAAAAATTTTGCAGGTGTTGATGCTTTCCCTTTGTGCATTGGGACTACTGATGTTGATGAAGTAGTTAATTTTGTTAAGTTGCTTGAACCAACTTTTGCTGGAATTAATTTAGAAGATATTGCAGCACCAGAATGTTTTGAAATTGAAACTAGATTAAAAGAAGAAACAAATATGGCAATTTTCCATGACGATCAACATGGAACAGCTATAGTTGTTTTAGCAGGGCTGATTAATGCCTTAAAATTAACAGGAAAGAATTTAGCTGATATTAAAATAGTAGTCAATGGTGCAGGAGCAGCTGCGATGGCTGTATCAAAACTGCTCTTTTCATCGGGTGCAGATCCTAAAAAGTTTATTATGTGTGATTTAAGTGGTGCTATTTACAATGGACGTACTGAGAGCATGGATAAATACAAAGAGGAGATTGCTAAATTAACAAATGGCTATAATCTTCAAGGAGATCTGACAGAAGCGTTAATTGGCGCAGATGTATTTATAGGCTTGTCTGCTGCTAATGTTATGACAAAAGAAATGGTTGCTAAAATGAATCCAAATCCAATTCTCTTCCCAATGGCGAATCCAATTCCAGAGATTATGCCAGAAGAAGCGAAAAAAGTTGGGGTAAAGATTATTGGTACTGGTCGTTCTGATTATCCAAATCAGATTAATAATGTTTTGGCTTTCCCAGGACTTTTCCGTGGGGCTCTTGACGTTGAGGCAACTGATATAAATGAAGCGATGAAAGTTGCTGCAGCTCATGCGATCGCTAACATAGTTACTGAAGAAGAATTAGCAGTAGATTACATTATACCAAATCCTTTTGATGAGCGCGTGGCTCCACAAGTTGCTGCTGCTGTGGGAGAGGCTGCAATTAAATCAGGAGTTGCCAAGAAAAATATTTCCAAAGAGGAAATTATCAACCATACAAAATATTTATTAGAAAAAATAAGATAGTAAAAAAAATTATTTGCAAAATAGTGAAAAAAGTTTTAATATTCTTGCAGGAACTTCGATATTAAAATAGAATACTATAACTAAAGATTGAAGATTGTCGAAAAATTTCACAATGTACTGGATGATGTATGCGGGAGAGACTCGGAAAGGCTATTATTATTCGAGCACCGAAGGAGAAATTTTTGGGATGAACCGATTCCATAGAGAAACTCTCAGGTCAAAGGGACCGCATTCTGACAGAACTCTGGAAAGTCCATTTTGGACACCGAAGGAGCAAATTCTTTGATTGATATGGTCAAAAGAATAATCTCTCAGGTTTAGGACAGAGCAATATTGGCTTTATGGTTAATATTGCTCTTTTTTTGTGCAAAAATATTTATTTGAGATTTTTTAAAAACAGAATAATTTAGAAGTTTGTATTATGTTTTAGAGATAAAATGGTATGAATTTTGTGAAAATGGATAAATTAAATTGAGAGTTTCTTGAGAGGTGTTAATCTTGAAACAGATTTTGATTATTACGAATAATCCTTCTGTTGTAGAAAAGTATCAGAATTATAAGATGATTGAGAAAAAAACATTTGAGGAAGTGTTAATTCAGACTAGAGATTTGATTCATCAAGGACATAAATTGATCACACATCCTCTATATGGCAGTGTTAAACCTAATGAATCACCTTACCGTTCTATTATTGTTAGTCTAAATCCAGAGAAGTTATGTTTTAAGTCATTATCTTTAATTGAGAATGCTATTCGAAAATTTGAGCAATTTAAGAATGATGCTGTGGTTAGAGAATGGCCTGAGAAAGTTCTTCAAGATTTTCAAGTTGTGGATATAACTTTATTTACCAGTGGATTTGAATCTCTGGTTGAATAAATTCAGTAAATTTTTCAAGGGAGTGGATATCAGATGAGTAAAGAATATGATCTGTTAATCGTTGGTGGAGGTCCTGCAGGTTTGGCAGCAGGGATTTATGGTTCTCGTGCAAAAATGGATACTGCTATTATTGAAAAGAAAAGAACTCTAGGTGGACAGGCTGCTACTACCGAAGAGATGGAGAACTATCCAGGTTTTGCTGAAGGTACAACCGGGCCAGATTTGACAAAAAAAATGGCTGAGCATGCTAAAACATTTGGTACTGAGTTTATAAAAGCTGACGTGAAAGAGATTAAATGTGAAGGAGACAAGCGAATCGTTGTAACAAGCGAGGGTGATTTCGTTTCTAAAGCTGTAATTATAGCAACTGGTGCTGAACCAAGAGTTTTAGGAATTAAAGGTGAAGGTAAATATAGAGGTCGTGGAGTTTCGTACTGTGCAACCTGTGATGCTGATTTTTATACTGACTTAGATGTAGTAGTTGTTGGTAATGGTGATGCAGCGGTTGAAGAAGCAATTTATCTGACTAAGTTTGTTAACAAAGTAACAATCGTTGTAATCCATGATGAAGGTGTTATGGATGCTACTAAAGTTATTCAAGATCGTGCTTTTGCTAATCCTAAAATTGATTTTATCTGGACTTCTGTAGTTGATGAGATTACAGGTGATGATCTTGTGAATGGTGTAAATGTTAAGAATATTAAGACTGGCGAAATTACTAATTATCCATGTGATGGTGTTTTCTTCTTCGTAGGAACTGTACCAAGAACTGATTTTGTCAAAGGTCTTGTTGAGATGGATAGCTTTGGTTATGTTCCAACAACTGATAAAATGGAGACTAATGTATCTGGTATCTTTGCTGCTGGTGACATTCGTCAAAAATATCTTCGTCAAGTTGTTACAGCTGCTGCTGATGGAGCGATTGCTGCAACTGCTGCTGAAAAGTATATTGCTGAAGAAGAAGGTTTTAAAACCGACGTACTTGATGTAGACAAGCCTGTTCTCGTAATCTTCTGGAGTCCAACTGTTGAATCTACTTTTGAAACTATTAGTATGTTAGAGAATCTTGGATTAGATGAGAAAAATATCAAGTTAGTTAAGGTTGATACCTATAAAAATGGTTTGATTGCTGATCGTTATGAGATTAAAGCAATCCCAACTTTACTCTACTTTGTTGGTGGAGAAGTTAAAGGCCGTACTGAAGATGTTACAAAAGAAAATGTTTTAAGTTTGATTGAAGGCTAATTTATATTTATCTTATAAGATATTTGAAGGGAGGTGAAACGCGTGCTGGAGGTAAACAAAACAAATTTTGAAGCTGAAGTATTGGAAACATCGAAAACTCAACCAGTTATGGTTGACTATTACAGCCCAAAATGCGAACCTTGTAAAGAGCTTATGCCTGGAGTTGAGGCGTTAGCTGAACAGTATGGTGCACAGATGAAATTCTGTAAATTAGACATTACCCAAAGTCGTCGACTCGCTATTGGTCAACGGGTTATGGGCTTGCCTACTATATGTTTTTATAAGGATGGCGAAAAAGTTTCTCAGTTAAGTGGTGAAGATTTGACTGCTGCTGAGATTGAAGAGGAGATCAAAAAGTATATTTAACGACATTTCAGAAGGTGAAATTCCTCTACACCTACAGGTGTGGGTGAAAATCTAGATAAATATCAAAACTTTAGTGGGAGTATCAATCTCCTTCTGAAGTCGTTAAACTTAAGATGTAATAACGTAGTTATTACATCGGCTTTAATTTTTTTGGTTTATAAAAAGCAGGGAGGTGAACTTATGCGTCTAGAGTTAGGTAAAATTAATATTAAAGATGTACAGTTTGGGGATAAGACTGAAGTTAAAGACGGAATCCTGATGGTTAACAAAGAAGAACTGATCAGTAAAATTAGTGGTGATGATCGGATTGCTTCTATTGATGTTGACTTAGCTAAGCCAGGTGAAGAGGTTAGAATTATTCCTGTAAAAGACGTTATTGAGCCACGGGTTAAGGTGGAAGGTAATGGTGGAATATTCCCAGGTTTTATTTCCAAAGTTGAAACTGTTGGTTCTGGCCGGACTCATGTTCTGAAAGGTGCTGCCGTTGTGACTACAGGTAAGATTGTTGGTTTCCAGGAAGGTATCATTGATATGACTGGTCCTGGTGCTGACTATACTCCATTCTCTAAACTCAACAATATCGTGATTATTGCTGAGCCTGTTGATGATTTACCACAACATGAGCATGAGGCTGCTATTCGTATGATCGGCTATAAAGCTGCTGTTTATCTTGGTGAAGCTGGTCGTAACGTAGAGCCTGATGAAGTTGAAACTTTTGAAGCACTTCCTTTATTTGAAGGTGCAGAAAAGTACAAAGATCTACCAAAAGTTGCATATGTTTATATGCTTCAAAGTCAGGGTCTCTTGCATGATACCTATATATATGGTGTTGATGTTAAGCAGATTCTTCCAACACTCATTTATCCAACTGAAGTTTTTGATGGAGCGATTACAAGTGGTAACTGTGTTTCTGCATGTGATAAAAATACTACATACCATCATCAGAACAGTCCTGTTATCACTGATATGTTTAAATATCATGGAAAAGAGTACAACTTTGTTGGTGTTATCGTAACTAATGAAAATGTAACTCTTGCTGATAAAGAACGTTCATCAAACTATGTTGCTAAATTAGCTAGCATGTTAAATCTGGATGCTGCTATCGTTTCCGAAGAAGGTTTCGGTAACCCTGATGCAGATTTAATCATGAACTGCAAGAAGTTAGAAGTTCAAGGCATCAAGACAGTTCTTATTACTGACGAATATGCTGGTCGTGATGGAGCTTCCCAGTCTTTAGCTGATGCTGATCCAGCTGCAACTGCTGTTGTAACTGGTGGAAATGCTAACGAAACTATTACTCTGCCTCCGATGAAAAAGCTTATCGGTCATGTAGAGCCTGCTGATGTTGTCGCTGGTGGTTTCGCTGGTTCCTTAGCTGAAGATGGTAGTATTACTGTTGAGATTCAAGCTATCACTGGTGCAACCAATGAGCTTGGTTTTAACAAGATGTCTGTAGAAGGTTTTTAATTTGATATTAAAATTTCTTTATAAATTTTAATGGAGGTGACGATATGCTTAAAGGCAAAAAAGTTGCAATCATTGGCGACCGCGATGGTATTCCGGGTCCAGCTATTGAAGAATGTATTAAGACAACTGAAGCCGAAGTAGTTATGGTAACTACTGAGTGCTTTGTCTGAACTGCCGCAGGTGCTATGGATCTGGGAATTCAGGCAAGGATCAAAGATCTCGTCGAAAAACATGGCGCAGAGAATTTAGTAATCGTTTTAGGTGGAGCTGAAGCAGAAGCTTCCGGTCTCGCATGTGAAACTGTTACTGTTGGTGATCCTACCTATGCAGGTCCATTAGCTGGAGTCCAGTTAGGACTCTCGTGTTATCATGTTTTTGAATCTGAAATTAAAGATGCAGTTGATGCTGGCGTTTATGATGAGCAAATCAGCATGATGGAAATGGTATTAGATGTAGATGCAATTATTGCTGAAGTATCTGAATACAGAAACCAAGGCTGCAAATTACTGTAAAAACATTTTCGGAAGGTAAAATTTCCTAATTTTATAGAGGAGTAAAATCTTCTTCTGAAAATTTTTAAATATAATTTATTTGGATAAATAAATTATTAATCTCATATAAATCCAAAAAAAAAGGGGGGGGAGATTGATGAGCAAAAAACGTATTCTTCATTATATAAACCAATTTTTTGGACAAATCGGTGGAGAAGAGCAAGCTCATATTGAGCCAATGTTAAAAGAAGGCGTAGTTGGTCCTGGTGCAGCTATTAATGCTGGATTGGGTGACGTAGCCGAGATTGTGAATACAATCATTTGTGGTGATAGCTACTTTAATGAAAATTTAGAAGATGCAAAAGCAAAAATGCAGGAATTTGTCAACGAGGTTAAGCCTGATCTTGTAATCGCTGGCCCTGCTTTTAATGCTGGTCGTTATGGTATGGCTTGTGGTCATATGGCTGAAGTAGCAGCAAAAAATGGTATCCCTGTAATCTCCGGTATGTATGAAGAGAATCCTGGGTTAGAAATTTTCGCTAAATTTGCTTATATTTTACCAACATCAAACTCTGCTGCTGGTATGCGTAAAGCTATTCCTGCAATTGTTGCTTTTACTAAAAAGTTTATTGAAAATGATGGCAAGGTTGGTAAACCTGATGCAGAAGGTTACTTCCCTCGTGGTATTCGTAAGAACTTCTTTACTGATGAGCGTGGTTCAATGCGTGCTGTTGAAATGCTCCTTAAGAAGATTAAAGGTGAAGAGTTTGTTACAGAATATCCAATGCCAAACTTTGATCGGGTAGAACCAAATGCACCAGTTGCAGATATTAGCAAAGCGAGAATCGCTCTGGTAACTTCTGGTGGTATTGTACCAAAAGGTAATCCTGATCGAATTGAATCTTCCAGTGCTTCTAAGTTTGGTAAATACAACTTAGCTGATATTAATGATTTAACTGTTGAGAATAGTGAGACTGCTCATGGTGGTTATGATCCAGTATATGCTAATCAAGATTCTGACAGAGTACTGCCTCTTGATATTATTAAAGAGATGTTAGCTGAAGGTAAGATTGGTAGTTTACATGATTACTGGTATTCGACTGTAGGTAATGGTACTTCTGTTGCAAACTCAAAGCAATATGCTAGTGATATTGCTAAAGACCTCATAGCTGATGGAGTTCAGGCTGTAATACTTACCAGCACTTGAGGAACTTGTACTCGTTGCGGTGCAACGATGGTAAAAGAGATCGAAAGAGCTGGAATTCCTGTAGTTCATATAGCTACCGTTGTTCCAATTTCCTTAACCGTAGGTGCTAACAGAATTGTACCTGCTGTAGCTATTCCTTATCCATTAGGTGATCCTAAGAAGGATCTAGTGGAAGAGAAGAAAATCCGTCGTGCTTTAGTTGAAAAATCTCTTAGAGCTCTAGAAACTGAAGTTAACGGTCAAACTGTTTTCGAAGACTAATTGCGCTGTGCGTAGAAATACGGGTAATGGGTAGTGATAAAAGCATTACCCATTACCCGTATTATTTTTACTGGAGGTGACAAAAATGACATTACCTGTAGCTAAGGGAGCCAGTTATGTTCTGGTTCAAACTCCTGCAACTTTATTTCATTATGGTTCTACTCAAACTCAAACTCGGGCCAAAGATCCAAATGCTGAGTATCTGAAAAAAATTCCTGAATTCTTACGGAGTTTTGAAGATTGTGTAGCATATGGTCCAAACCAAGCGTATATTGGTAACATTTTACCAGATGAGTTAGAAAATATGGCTCAGCCATGGTATGAAAATCCTATGCAAGATGCATCCCGCTATGGTGAGCAGGGTGAAATAATGCCTGAAGATGAATTCATTGGTCTGGTTAAAATGAATGATAGCTTTGATTTAGTTAAATTAACAAAAGAGATAACTGCTGAGATTAAGGCTAAATTAGAAGCACACCCAATTTTCAGCAATAAAGATTTAAAAGCTTTAGGTGAGGGTGTTGAATTGAGTGAGATTGAAGATTTTGTTAATAAGCATGTGGCTGAAGGATTATATATAGGTGAAAATCTGGTTGGTTGTGTAAGACAAGCTCATGAAACTGATCCTAACTTAAATGCTCATGTTATGTTGGAAAATATGATGACCAAAGCTTCTGGTGTATTGGCATTGTTAAACTTAGAGAAGCAAGGCCACGATATTTCTGATATTGAATATGTTATTGAAGCTTCTGAAGAGGCTTGCGGTGATGTGAACCAGCGTGGAGGCGGTAACTTCGCTAAAGCGATGGCAGAGATGGCGGGATGTCTGAATGCAACTGGCTCTGATACCAGAAGTTTCTGTGCGGCTCCAGCACACTCTCTAGTTAATGCAGCTGCTTTAGTAAAAGCTGGTGTATATAAAAAAGTAGCAGTTATCGCTGGTGGTGCTGTTGCTAAATTAGGTATGAATGGTAAAGACCATACTGCAAAAAAATTACCAATCTTAGAAGATTGTTTAGGTTCATTTGCGATCTTAATTACTGAAAATGATGGTGAAAGCCCAGTAATCAGAACTGACTTAGTAGGTCGTCATACTGTAGGTACTGGTTCTTCTCCACAAGCAGTTATAACAGCTTTGGTTACAAATCCATTAGATCGAGGTGGTCTTAAGATCACTGATGTGGATAAATATTCAGTTGAGATGCAAAATCCTGAGATCACTAAACCTGCTGGTGCTGGAAATGTTCCAGAAGCAAACTATAAGATGATTGCTGCATTAGGCGTTAAACGCGGTGATTTACAACGTACTGATATTCCAGGTTTTGTAAAAGAACATGGTATGCCTGGGTTTGCTCCAACTCAAGGCCATATTCCATCAGGTGTTCCTTTTGTTGGCCCGGCAATAAAGATGATGAAAGCTGGTCAAATTGAAAAAGCAATGATCATCGGTAAAGGTAGTCTCTTTCTTGGCCGGATGACCAATCTTTTTGATGGGGTATCATTTGTAATGGAACGGAATTCTGGCGTTGTTGAAGAAGCAACTCATGGTGAAGATGATGTTAAATTGAAGAAAATGGTTGCAGGTGCTATGCGTGAATTAGCTGGAATTCTGCTTAAAGATGCGGAATAGGCATAAGGGGGTGAGATTGTGCCAGGTTTAGATTCAACAAAAAAGTTAGGTCAAATTTTCAATCAGATCGCAGATGCTATAGAAACTGGGTCATTTGGCAAAAAAACGAGAGTTATTTTAACTACCCTTGGCAGTGAGCATGGACATTTAGAATTAGTCAAAGGTGCTGAGATGGCTCAGAGTAAAAATACTGATCTGGAAGTGGTTCTCATCGGTCCAACTTGCGATACCACTTTAGAACTTCATGAGACAAATTGTGATAAGGAAGCTCATGAAAAGATGGAAGCTATGCTAAAAAGTGGTGAAGCAGATGCTGCTGTAACCATGCATTATAACTTTCCAATCGGAGTTTCTACAGTTGGTCGTGTAATTACTCCAGGTACTGGTCGTGAGATGATTATTGCAACAACTACTGGTACATCTGATACTAATAGAGTTGCTGCAATGGTTAAAAACGGTATTTATGGTATTGCAGCTGCTAAAGCGATTGGTATTAAAGAGCCTAAAATCGGAATTTTAAATGTAGATGGTGCTCGTCAATGTGAAAAGATTTTGAAAGACTTAAATGAAAATGGATATAATGTTCATTTTGCTGAATCAGCTCGTGCTGATAAAGGTGTTGTAATGAGAGGAAATGACCTCTTAATGGGAACACCAGATGTTATGATTACCGATACTTTAACTGGTAACCTGTTAATGAAAGTTTTCTCTAGTTTTACTACTGGTGGAAGCTTTGAGGCAATGGGTTACGGTTATGGTCCTGGTGTAGGTGAAGGCTTTGGCATGATTATCGGAATTCTTTCTAGAGCTTCAGGTGCACCTGTTGTTCAAGGAGCTATCCGATATGCAGCTGATGCGGCTCAAGGTAAGATTACTGAGATTGCTGATGCTGAGATTAAGAGTGCTAAGAAAGCTGGATTGAATGATAAGCTAGAAGGATTGAAAAAATCAGCAACTCCAGCGGCTGAAGAAGTTAAAGTTCCTCCAAAGGGGATTGTTGATGAAGAGATTCCAGGAATAGATATTCTTCAGTTGGATGATGCTGTTAAAGTATTATGGAAAGAAGGTATCTATGCTGAGACTGGTATGGGGTGTACTGGCCCGGTAATATTAGTTTCAAGAGTTCATGAACATAAATCTAAAGAGCTTCTAAAAAAAGCAGGATATATTATATAAAAAAGTCACATTTCAATAAAAAAAGCATAGTATACAAAAAGGGCTTCTGACGCTTGCTAAAAGGCACGTTGGGAGTTCTTTTTATTTTTTTGAGTAAATTGGGTCTTTTTGAGTTGATTTTTTAGGTGTCGAGCTGACTTAAAACGTCACATATTTTCCTAATGTATTTATTACAAAAAATTACCATTTCCCTAAATCTACTATTACAACAGTTCACAATTACATGGTTTTTATATTCTATTTAGTTGAATTAGTACATAAATCGGCGTGTTAGCAAATAAAATATCTTGACTGATAAAATGAAAAGGGGTTGAATGATGGATAGACAAGACTTTCATGAGTTAGATTCTATTATTGAAAAGTATAATGGTCAGTCTGGAAACTTGATCCCTGTTTTGCATGAAGTACAGAATATTGTAGGTTATCTGCCCTTGGAGGTTCAGAATTATGTTGCGAAGAGATTAAATATACCTTTCAGTAAAGTTTATGGTGTAGTAACTTTTTATTCTTTATTTTCAACTGCTCCGAAGGGCAAGCATACTATTGGAGTTTGTATGGGGACTGCTTGTTATGTGAAGGGAGCAGAGGCAGTTTTAGAAAAGATAAAAGAAGAATTGGGAGTTGAGATTGGGGGTACCAGTGAAGATAATCGTTTTACGTTGACTATAACTAGATGTGTTGGAACATGTAGTATGGCACCAGTTATGATGATTGATGAGAAAGTGTATGGACAATTGAAACCTGAAAAGATACCTGAAATTCTCTCTAAGTATTAATATGTTCATTTAAATCAAATTGAAGGGAGATAATTATGGGAAAGAAAGAGATATTCATCTGTGTAGGTACAGGTTGTTTATCGTCAGGGGCTAAAGAGATTGAAGCCAAATTTGTAGAAGTATTAAAGAGATATGATCTATTTGGAGAGTATAGCATTCACGAAGTGATTAAAAAAACTGGTTGTTTGGGTCCGTGTAGTATGGGGCCAACAGTTATTATTATGCCAGATAAAACTTTTTATGGTAAGGTCACAGTGACTGATGTCCAAAAAATTGTTGAAAAACATTTGCTAAGAGGAAAGGTAGTGGCATCACTTTTAGTAGAAGAAAATGGTCACAAAATAACTGACTATACAAAATTGAGTTTCTTTAGAGGTCAGACTAGAATTGCTTTAAGAAATACGGGATTTATTGATCCTAACAATATCAATGATTATCTTAAAAAAGATGGATATCAAGCTTTGAAGAAAGTTTTAACTGTGATGACACAAGAAAAAGTAATTAAAGAGATCAAATCGTCTGGTTTAAGAGGGCGTGGAGGGGCAGGTTTTCCTACGGGTTTAAAATGGGATTTTACATATAGAGCTCAAGATGGACAAAAATTTGTGGTCTGCAATGCTGATGAAGGAGATCCAGGAGCTTTCATGGATCGCAGTATTCTTGAAGGTGATCCTCATAGTGTGATCGAGGCTATGGTAATTGCTGGTTATGCTATAGGTTCTAATCGAGGTTTTATATATGTAAGAGCTGAATACCCTCTGGTAATTAGAAATCTAACAAAGGCAATTGCTGATGCGCAGAAAGCAGGATATCTTGGACAAAATCTTTTTGGCACAAAGTTTTCTTTTGATTTAGAGATTCGAGTAGGAGCTGGAGCATTTGTGTGTGGTGAAGAGACCGCTCTTATCGCCTCTATTGAGGGCAAACGTGGGCAACCTAGATCTAAACCCCCATATCCTGCAAATTCAGGGCTATGGGGGAAACCGACGCTAATTAATAATGTTGAAACTTTTGCGAATATTCCCTCGATTATCCTTAAGGGGAGTCAATGGTTTAGCAGGATAGGAACTGAAAAAAGCAAAGGCACAAAAGTTTTTGCAATCGCAGGAGATGTGAATGAGACTGGACTTGTAGAAGTGCCCATGGGAACTACATTGCGTGAAATTATTTATAATATTTCAGGTGGAATTCCAAATGGTAAAAAATTCAAAGCAGCTCAAATAGGTGGCCCATCTGGCGGAACTGTTCCAGAAGAATATCTTGATTTACCTATTGATTATGAATCCCTTAAAGAGATCGGAGCGATTATAGGTTCAGGTGGATTAATTATTATGGATGAAGATACTTGCATGGTAGATGTTGCACGATTCTTTTTAGACTTTACTCAGGATGAATCCTGTGGAAAATGTACTCCTTGTAGAGTTGGAACGAAGAAGATGTTGGAAATTTTAGAAAGAATTATAGAGGGAAAAGGAGAACCTGGTGATATCGAAAAATTAATATCTTTATCTGAAATGATTAAAGAAACATCATTATGTGGTTTAGGCCAGACTGCTCCAAATCCTGTTTTGAGCACAATAAAATTTTTCCGAGATGAATATGAGGCTCATATCAACGAAAAGCGCTGTCTAAGTCGCCAATGCAAAGGGTTGAAGAAGGGGTTGATATGAAATGTTGATAACGATAAATAATTTTCAATATAAGGCTAAACCAGACCAAACGATTCTAGAGGTAGCTCAGGAAAAAGGAATCAAGATTCCTACTCTTTGTCATGATCCAAATTTGAGCAATGTTGGGGCTTGTAGAATGTGTATAGTCGAAATAGATGAAAGTAAGAGATCCGGAGAGAATAAACTGGTCGCTGCTTGTACAACTCCTGTTATTGAGGGGATGAAGATATTTACAGATAGTGATAAGGTAATCAGATCTAGAAAGACAATTTTGGAATTGTTATTAGCAGACCATCCTTTAGATTGCCTAACTTGTGAAGCAAATGGTAACTGTTCTCTTCAGGATTTGGCTTATGAATATGGAGTAACCGAATCAAGTTATGGTAGTAAAACTAAATCTAGGTTTGAGATTCAGAATGAAAATCCTTTTATCGAAGTAGATCCAGATAAATGTATTTTGTGTGGTAAATGTATTAGAGTAGATCAAGAGATTCAATCTTCCTATGCAATTGAGTTTGTAAATAGAGGTTTTCAATCCAAAGTCGCCACTCCTTTTGATAAGGGTTTAGGAGGAGATTATTCTAGTTGTGTATTTTGTGGTCAGTGTGTGGAGATCTGCCCAACTGCTGCTTTGACTTATAAACCATCAAAAAGAAGGGGTAGGGCTTATGATTTTAAGAAAGTCCAGACCACCTGTCCTTATTGTGGAGTAGGTTGCCAACTGGAACTTCGCATAAAAGATAATAAAGTCATTCAGGTAGGCTCAGTATATAAAAAAGATTCACCAAATCCGATGGGTGAATCTTGTGTAAAAGGAAGATTTGGTTATGACTATATCAATCATGCAGATCGTTTAACAACTCCATTAATTAAGAGAGATGGTAGCTTTAAAGAAGTTTCTTGGGATGAAGCATTGGATTTTGTAGCAAATAAATTAAGTGAAATAAAAATAAAATGTGGAAGTGATTCTATTGCAGGATTGAGTTCTGCTAAGTGTACAAATGAAGAAAATTATTTGATGCAGAAATTTATGAGGGCAGTAATTGGAACAAATAATATAGATCATTGTGCACGGCTTTGTCATGCTTCAACGGTAGTAGGACTTGAGAAAGCCTTTGGTTCTGGAGCTATGACAAATTCTATTGAAGAAGTAGAAAGGTCAGATGTTATTTTTGTAATTGGCTCAAATCCAACAGAGAATCATCCAGTGATTGGGAGTAAAATAAAAAGAGCGATTAAAAAGGGCGCTAAGTTAATTGTTGCAGATCCGAGGGAGATTGAACTTTCATCATATGCAAATGTAAACCTGGCTCAAAGACCTGGTACAGATGTAGCTTTAATTAATGGATTGATGCATGTAATAATTAAGGAAAATCTTCATGATAAAGAGTTTATCGAGAAAAGAACTATTAATTTTGAAATAATCGAGAGCATTGTAGCAGAGTATACTCCTGAAAAAGTAGAGAAGATAACAAAAGTTCTTGCTGAAGATATTATTAAAGCTGCTCGTCTTTTTGCATCTAACGATCGGGGTGCGATCTATTATGCAATGGGGATTACCCAGCATAAGACTGGTACGGATAATGTTTTAGCTTTAGCAAATTTGGCCCTGTTAACAGGTAATGTTGGTCGGGAAAGTACAGGGGTCAATCCTTTGAGAGGGCAAAACAATGTGCAAGGGGCTTGTGATTTAGCAGCCTTACCTAACGTCTACCCAGGATATCAAGTTGTTAATAATTCAGCTAACTGTGCGAAATTTGAAAAAATCTGGCAAGCTAAGTTATCTGAAAAAGTGGGTCTAACTATTCAAGAGATGCTAAATAAATCAGGAGAAGATATAAAAGCCATGTATATCATGGGAGAAAATCCTGTTATCTCTGATCCAGATCAAAACCATGTAATTAAAGCTCTGGAAAGTCTTGATTTTTTAATTGTTCAGGATATATTTTTGACTGAGACAGCAGAGTTTGCTGATGTTATATTGCCTGCCTCAAGTTTTGCAGAAAAAGATGGAACTTTTACGAATACCGAAAGAAGGGTTCAATTAGTTAATAAAGCAATTGAATCACCGGGCCTTGCAAGAGCAGATTGGGAAATAATCGCAGATCTTTCCAAACGGATGGGATATGAGATGAAGTATAATTCAGCAGAAGAGATTATGAAAGAGATTGCTAAAGTGACTCCGATTTATGGTGGTATTTATCATGATCGCCTAAAAGAAAAAAGTCTTCAATGGCCATGTTTGGATAGGAAACATCAAGGCACAAAGTTCTTGCATGCTGGTCAATTTGCAACACATGCTCATGGAGGAAAAGGTAAATTCTTTTCTGTTACATATATTCCACCAGCAGAAGAACCAGATGAAGAATATCAATATATCTTGATGACAGGTCGAATGTTATATCATTTCCATACTGGGACAATGACCAGACGTTCAAAAGCTATTAATGAGTATGAATCAGATGCGTATGTTGAAATAAACAAAAAAGATGCAGCCAAACTTAAGATTCGAGATGGAGATCGAGTGAGAGTTATTTCACGACGAGGGGAAGTGGAAACCTTTGCTAGAGTATGTTATAGGGTACAAACTGGTCAATTATTTATGCCTTTCCATTATGCAGAAAGCCCAGCGAATTGTTTAACAAATCCTGTACTTGATCCAGAAGCAAAAATCCCTGAATTAAAGGTTTCTGCAGTAAAAGTCGAAAAAGTGTGAATATTTAGATTAGATGATCCTATTTTGAGCTCTTCAGGGTAAGGGCGTTTGACTTTATGCCTGAAATGGAATATAATATTAAATTGGTGAACTTAATAAAATAATCACATTAAAGTAAAAGGAGTGTGTGAAATGGGGTATTATATTCCATCAGAAATTGCTCAATTAACGGTAAATAGTGGAGTTAAAAAGGCAAATCAAAAGTTGAATGCACTATTGATTTCATCATTTTTAGCGGGTGCATATATCGCTATTGCAGGTGTAGCATCGACAATGGCGAGCCATGATACTTCACAATATTTAGGACTTGGTGTTGCAAAATTTTTATTTGCTTCAATCTTTAGTGTAGGACTGATTCTAGTACTAATTTGTGGCTCTAGCCTTTTTACTGGAAACACTTTGATTTCTATGGCCTATCTAGATGGTAAGACTACTTTGAACAAAATGTTTCGTAATTGGGGAATAGTCTTTATAGGAAATTTTGTTGGTGCAATATTTGTAGTTTATATTATGTATAAGACAAATCTTTGGGAAGGTAATAACCACCTGGTAGGCGCATCAATGCTAAAAATTGCTAATGGAAAGGTAAATTTGACATTCTCAGAAGCATTTTTTAGAGGAATTATGTGTAACTGGTTGGTATGTCTAGCAGTATGGGCTATGACTGCAGCCAAAGATATTGCTGGAAAAGTTTCTGTATGTTATTTTATTATCATGGCTTTTGTGGTCAGCGGTTTTGAACACGTAGTTGCAAATATGTATTTTATACCTATGGGATTGTTTATTAAAGGTAATAGTTTAGTTGTTGAAACAGCAGGATTGGAAGGAGCTCTTTCCTCTTTAAACGGGATGAATATGTTGGTGAAAAATTTTGTTCCTGTAGCTTTGGGAAATATTGTTGGTGGAGCGATTTTCGTTGGAGGAATTTATTGGGTATTATATCAACGAAAATCTAAAAAAGAAGTGATGGAAATTCGGACAGATGTGAATCAAGCAGCAAAGTAAAATTAATAATAATAACTTTAGAGCAGTGGGGTGAATTCATTTCACTGTTTATTTTTTAAATTTTCATTGAAAAATGTTACAAGTTATGAAGGAAAATTTTTGTCTACGACGAATTCAAGGATAGAGTAGAAAGAGGTGACAGTATGAGGAGTATACATTTTACAAAAGCGCAAGATAAAGATTTAGACTACTTAGCCGAAGTACTCGAATCTATCCTTCCTATGTATAAACCAATTTTACCTGGAGTTTTCGAACGACAGATTGATAAATTTAGGAATCAAGGCAAATTTTCATCTAAGTATGAAATTTGGTTAATTCTCAATCTGGGTGATCCTATTGGATTTATTGGTTTGGATTCTTTATCTTCAGAGGTGATATATTTTGCAGCATTCTATATTCATGCTGATTACCATAGATTGGGATTCGGAAGTAGGACAATGGAAATGATCTGTAATTCTTTCAAAGACAAAGGATATAAAGAGATTCTTCTCTTTGCACATTTTGAAGCAAATTGGGCAATTCAATTCTATCTTGAATTAGGTTTTGAAAAAATTGCGACAGATTATCAGGAAATTCTAAAATATAGAGATGGACTTCTCAAGGGGTATTTTTTACCACGACCTGTTTTAATGCGTCGAAAACTGTATTAATGCCGAGATAATAACTCCGTTATTATCTCTTAATTTTAACGACTTCAGAAGGAAATTCAAACTCTCTCTGAAGTTTTGAAATTGTTGTAAGGTTTCCACTTCTACCTATAGAGGAGGGGAGTCTCGCCTTCTGAAATGTCGTTAAGCAATAAAAAAAGAACCTTTAAATTAAAGGTTCTTTTTTTTATGTGATTAAAGGGCTCTTTCAACCCGGCCAGACTTAAGGCAGTTAGTACAAACACGTACTCTTTGAGGGCTACCATTAACAATAGCTTTAACTCTTTTTAAGTTAGGTTTTTGAGTTCTGAGAGAGATACCAGTAACTTTACGACCAACTCCGCCTAGTCTTTTAGCCTTACCACGTCTAACGATGGATCTAGCTTTTACGCCACTTTTTCCACAGACTTGACATACCTGTGCCATCTATTACACCTCCTTATGTTACATTTAAAACAGTGTAATACTAATGTTTTGCGCGAACGCGCCTTCTTAATTCTAACACAAAGATTTCTGTCATGCAAGTGAAATTCATATTTTATTGAAAATTAAGAAGGATTTTAAGAAAAATAAGAAGGATTTTAAGAAAAAAATGTTGAATAATTTGAAGAGTAAAAGTTATGGAAAGAAAAAGTCTAATAAATTTTCTTTAAATCGAAGATTTTAAGACTAGGTAAAGTGGATTTGTGAAGGAGGGTATATAATGGGGCAAGAATTAAGTAACGATTATGGAAAAATAAGTATTTCGCGTGAAGTTATTGCGATCATTGCTGGGCTCGCTGCTGTTGAGTGTTATGGCCTGGTTGGCATGTCTTCACAAACATTACAGGACGGTTTGGCAGAGCTTTTGGGACGTGAAAATTTAAGTAAAGGTGTATCCGTTAAAATTGAAAAGGATGATGTACTTATTGACATCTATATTATTGTAGAATATGGAGTTAACATCATGGAAGTTGCTAACAATGTTCTTGGTAAGGTGGATTACACTGTTGAAAAAATGACAGGAATTAAGCCTGCTAAAATAAATATCAATGTTCAGGGAGTGAGAATCGGTGCTACATACTAATGAATCTGATCAGCGAATGATTAACATTGACGCAAAAGATTTTAAGAGAATGATTTTAGCTGGTACTTGTTGGCTTAATGAGCATAAAGATTATGTTGATTCACTTAACGTTTTTCCTGTTCCAGATGGTGATACTGGAACTAATATGTATTTAACTGTATTAAATGCAGCTAAAGAAGTTCAAAATTGCATCGCTGAATCTGTTAGTGAAATTGCTGAAGCGTTACAAGAAGGAGCTTTAATGGGAGCAAGAGGAAATTCTGGAGTTATATTATCACAATTATTTCGTGGTATGTCTCGTAGTCTCAAAAATAAAAACACGATGAATGCGAACGATTTGGCAATTGCATTGAATTCTGCTTCTGAGATGGCTTATAAGGCGGTTATGAGACCTGTTGAGGGAACTATATTGACTGTTGCTAGATATATGGGTCAAGGCGCATTAGAAAGTGCTATGGAGAATGAAGATGTTATTAAGGTATTAGAAGATGCTATCGCTAAAGGCAATGAAGCACTTCAAATGACTCCAGAACTTTTACCTGTTTTAAAGGAAGCTAATGTTGTGGATGCAGGTGGACAGGGATATTTATTCTTTATAGAGGGTGCTTTAAGAGTTTTGAAAGGTTTATCAGTAGAAGATGCTCTAACCGTTTATGATAATCAGAAATTCGAAAAGAAATCACCTAGTGCGACTCCTCCATCTACAATGGATATAGAATTTCAATATTGTACAGAATTTTTGATTATGTCAGGTGAAGTACCTATTGATCAAGTTCGTAATCATCTTGAACGTATGGGAGATTCTTTATTAGTTGTTGGTGCAAAGGGAGCAACTAAAGTCCATGTACATACCAACAATCCTGGTAAAGTTTTAGATTATGCTCTGAAATTTGGTTCTCTTAATAAAATAAAAATAGATAACATGGTTGAACAGAGTCATCGCCACTTAGATGAAGTAGAAGAAAAAATTAAAACTAAAGAGAAAAAAACTTTTGGTATTGTTGCAGTTACTGCTGGAGAAGGTCTTTCTGAAATAATCGAAAGTTTAGGGGTCGATGAAGTTGTTATGGGTGGACAATCGATGAACCCTAGTACACAGGATCTTGTAGATGCAGTAGAGAAAATTAATTCTGATCATATTATTATCTTACCAAATAATAAGAATATTATTTTTGCTGCTGAACAAGTTAAAAACATCAGCAGAAAAGAAGTTAGTGTAATTCCAACTCGTTCTATTCCTCAGGGTATCTGTGCTTTAATGAGTATAAATCCTGAACAACAATTTGGAGAAATTGTTGATGGAATGATTAATAGTGTTAATGATGTTAAGACTGGTGAGATTACAATTGCAGTGCGTGATTCTAAGGTCAATTCTATTGAGATTGGTGAAGGAGATTGCTTAGGACTTATGGATGGTACGATATCTGTGGTAGGTAGCGATTTCGAATCAACTTCTTTAGAACTTCTTTCGAAGATGGTGACAGAAGATAGCTTTTTAATTACCATCTATTACGGTTCAGATGTTAGTGAGGAAAGGGCAGAGACGTTACTTGCTAAAGTTGAAGACCAATTTAGCGATCAGGATATTGAGTTATATTATGGAGGTCAACCTCTTTATGATTTTATCTTCTCTGTCGAATAAGTGTTTACGGAGGTAAATGATGACACGAATTAAGATTGTTACTGATAGTTCTACCGATCTCCCACGAAAACTTATTGAAAAACACGGAGTTTACGAAATACCAATCATCGTTAGATTTGGGGAAGAAGAATATCGGTCTGGTGTTGATATAACAACAAGTGAATTTTATGCGAAGATGAACGAGCATGATGTGTTTCCAACGACAGCACAGATCACTCCTGGAGAATTTACAAATGTATATCAAGAATTAGCTGATGAAGCTGATGTTATTATATCTATACATCTTTCTGGAAAAATGAGTGGGATCATGGATTCAGCTAGATTAGCTGCTCAAAATATGGAAAATGTGAAAGTAATTGTGTATGATTCAGAAAGTGCTTCTTTTGGGGTTGGTTTTCTTGTCTTAGAAGCTATAAAGGCAGTTGAAGAAAATTGTGCTGTTCAAGAGATTACCAGGCGTTTAGATCAAGTTAAAGAGTCAATGAGGGTATATTTTTCTGTTCCAAGCTTAGAGCATTTACAAAAAGGTGGACGAATTGGCAAGGCTGCTGCATTTTTAGGAGGGTTATTAAATATTATCCCTTTATTGACGATAGAAGGTGGTTATGTATCGCCATTTGAAAAAATTAGAGGTAAAAAACGAATTTTGAAAAAGATGGTTCAGCAATTAAACTCAGGATTAGAAGAATTGGGTGGAAAAGATCAAATCACTCTTGGAATTCTCCATGCAGAAAATGAAGAAGGATATAAAGAGTTAGTACAGAAGATTAGAGAAGAGTTAGGAATTGAAGATTTCTTATTTAATGAGGTTGGGCCTATCATTGGTACTCATTCTGGCCCAGGAATTTTAGCCATATTTTTTCATAAAAAAACTGGCTAGTTTAACAAAAATGAAAGACGTATGTCATTATTGCGGCATATGTCTTTTTTGAGGTGTGAGGAAAGGGGGATAGTGGCGATGAAGCAGATTATGAAAAAACTAAAGCGTCCCTTTAAAGTTGAAATTAAAACAGGTTGTTTGAATACATCTGTTTTTGGTGGATTTGATCGTTACGTCTTAAATTATCTAGATCAATTGAAAGCTAGACTAGAATCGAACTTTACAGAGTCTTCTCCAAAACTTATAGAAATAGTAAGTCAACTTAAGATTCTATTTTTAGATTATAAACGAGTTTTACCAGATGATAGAAGAGAGATAATTCGTAAAGTTATTCCTTTGGTTCAACAAATAGACCATGGAATTGAAGGATTAGAAAATATAAAAAGGCCCGTAAAACAGGTAAAAGAACCACCTCAAGTTAAACCACTCAGGAGTGAAGAATCTCCGAAAATGCAAAATTTAAATTCAAAGGTAATTTTAGACCATATAGAGATGTTGGCTAGACCAGTACAATATGTCAAAGGGGTTGGGCCAAAACGAGCAAAAACTTTAAATAGATTAAATGTAGAAAATGTAATGGATTTGATCTATTATATCCCTAGAGAGTATTCTGATCGTTCTCAGATCATGTCTATTTCTGATATTAATAAATCTCAATCTCTTATTAAAGAAGAGGTTACGATTGTCGGTAAAGTTGTGGCCATCCAAGAGATGCGAGTAAAACGTGGTATGAAAATTATTAAAGTTGCAATTCATGACGGTACTGGTTTGGCATTTGGGGTTTGGTATAATCAGCCTTATATCAAAGATCAATTTAAAAATGATGAAAAAGTTATCTTCAGTGGTAAAGTGAATTTAAAAAATTATAATCGTTATAGAAAAATAGAATTAAATAATCCCGTGTTTGAACGTTTAGAATCAGATGATCATCTCCACACCAGTCGTATTGTTCCAATTTATCCTCTAACAGAGGGCTTAAGTCAGAAAAATATTAGGGAGATTATTAATAATGCAATTGATCAATATATAAGTTATCTGCCTGAATTAATTCCTGGTATGCTAAAACAAAAATATAGCTTATTATCTTCAGACCAGGCTCTAAAATTTGTTCACTTCCCTGAAAATAGAACGCTATTAGAAGAAGCAAAAAGAAGATTAATTTTTGAAGATTTCTTTTTTTTACAGTTGGGTATATTATATAGACGAAAATTAATGCAATCAAATAATGAGGGATACTCATGTAAAGAAGATCAGGAATTAATTAGTACTTTTATAAATGTTTTGCCTTTTTCTCTTACCAATGCTCAGAAAAGAGTTTGGGAAGAGATATCTTATGACCAACAAAAAACCAAGCCTATGTATCGTTTACTTCAAGGAGATGTAGGTTCTGGTAAAACAGTAATTGCTGCGATGTCTTTAATAAAAGGGATTGAAAATGGCCTTCAAGGTGCTTTAATGGCTCCTACAGAGATTTTAGCAGAACAGCATTACCTATCTCTTAAAGGATGGTTTGAAACTCTGGATTTACACGTTGAATTGATAACAGGAAGTTTGAAAAAGAAAAGACGAGAAGAGATTTTAAATCAATTGAGCACTGGGAAGATAGATTTAGTAGTCGGAACTCATGCCTTAATTCAGGAAGAAGTTCAATTTAAAAAATTAGGTGTAGTCGTTATAGATGAGCAACATCGTTTTGGGGTAGAACAGCGTGAACTTCTTCAGAAAAAAGGAATTCATCCTCATGTATTAGTAATGACTGCCACACCGATTCCTCGCTCTATGGCATTAACAATTTACGGTGATTTGGAGCTTTCGGTGATAGATGAGTTACCACCTGGACGCAAGCCAATTGTTACTGTTTGGCGTCAACCTGAAACCAGAGATAAGATATATTCTTTTGTAAAAGATGAGTTAAATCAAGGTAGACAAGCATATGTAGTCTGTCCATTAATAGATGAATCTGAGGTAATTGATGTGGAATCTGCAACCCAAATGGCAGAATATCTTTCTTTAGAGGTTTTTACTGATTATAAGGTATCTTTACTTACTGGACAAACTTCTCGTGATGAGCGCGATCAGATTATGCGTGATTTTCGGGATGGTAAAGTGGATATATTAGTTGCTACTACTGTCATTGAAGTTGGTGTAGATGTACCAAATGCTAGTATTATGTTGATTGAAGATGCTCAGCGTTTTGGGCTGGCCCAGCTTCATCAACTCAGAGGAAGGGTAGGGCGTGGAGAGGCTCAATCCTATTGTATTCTTATTGGAGATACAACTACTCCAGAAGGTGAACGAAGATTAAATGTAATGGTAGAGACAAATGATGGATTTAAGATAGCTGAGGAAGATTTAGCTATCAGAGGTCCTGGAGAATTTTTTGGAACACGTCAACATGGTCTGCCAGAGTTTAAAGTTGCAAGTTTGATTAGAGATTGGGAAATGTTAGAAATTGTTAGGAATGAAGTTAAAGAATTATTGAAAGAATATCCTGATTGGATTGATCAGGAGTTATTGAAAATTATATTTGCGATTCGGTTTAGAGGGAGTCTTTTATTGGATAAATAATAGAAATTGGTGATCATTCAATCACCAATTTCTATAAGGGAGAGGAGAGATTTGGAGGAAGAGTTAATGGGGGAGGATTTAAAACCATATAACTCTTTCCCATGCGCAAGATACGCACTAAAAATCACTAATTCTAGTTTATCGATTTTTTTACTGTATTATGCGTTAATAAGTGAATTTTTTTAGGGGGTATATAGATGCGTGTTATTGCTGGTGAGGCAAGAGGTAGAAAACTTAAAAGTGGGAAAGGATTAAAAGCTAGACCTACTTCTGATCGGGTTAAGGAAGCTTTATTTAATATCATTGCAGGAAATGTGATTGAAGCAAATTTTCTGGATTTATTTGCAGGATTTGGGGGTATTGGTATAGAAGCATTAAGCCGTAGTGCAAACAAAGTGGTTTTTATAGAAGAAGATCCTCAGCATGTGAAAATTATTAAAGAGAATTTAAATATGGTTAATTTTCAAAATCAGGCTAAGGTTACTAGGGGAGATGTGTTAAAGCTTTTGCCTAGTATTAATCAAAACTTTGATATTATTTATCTTGACCCACCTTATCAAGCTGGTTTGTATGAAAAAGTGCTTGAATTAATCTTAGCTAACAGTTTAATTAAAAAAGATGGTATTATTATATGTGAACATAGTACAGATTTACCACCCCAAATTCCAGAACTTCTGGAAGTGTTAAAAAGTAAGTCATATGGTAGTATTAGTTTAACCTTTGTTGGGGTAAAGGATTAGAGAGGAGATTTAACAAATGACGCAAATTGCAATTTATCCTGGAAGTTTTGACCCTGTAACCAATGGTCATCTTGACATCATTGAACGAAGCAGTAAGATTTTTGAGCATGTGATTGTGGCAGTTTTTATGAATCCTTTTAAAAAGCCATTGTTTACAACTGCCGAAAGGGTAGAGATGCTAAAAGAAGCAGTAAAAGATTATCCCAATGTTTCAGTGGATCATTTTAACGGGCTTTTAATTGATTATGTTGACCAAAAAAATGCAAGAATTATTATACGAGGGATTCGAGCAGTATCTGATTTTGAGGGCGAATTTCAGAATGCTTCTATGAACAAAAAATTAAATCCTTCTATTGAAACATTAATTTTAATGAGCAGTAATGAACATGCTTTTTTGAGTTCTACTGCAGTTAAGGAAGCCGCTTTATTTGGGGGCTGTATCCGTGGCTTGGTGCCTCCTGGTGTTAACAGTAGGATGATTGAGAGAGTAAAAGAGATGAAGAGTCAATTACTTATAGAGAAGTGATATGTTAGCCTGACTTCTATGTTGATAGGAGTCAGGTTTTTTAGTGTTGAAAATAAAAAATCTTTAAATAAAAAATCTATTGACTAATTTGTGACACTATGTTACAATGAGTGTACTTTGTGATAATATACACATTTATGTAGAAATATCGAGTTAGGGATTAGGTTTTACTCTAAAGGGTAAAAATCCTTACTCATTACAATCTAGGCAAAAGAAATTATGCTGATAATAGAGATGATAGTTTTTATAATTTTACCAATTCTTTAATGTGATTTTAGTATCAACTATAATTTATCAGCGATATCTAAAACTTAATTATACTGACATACATAGGCTATTCGCTCTAGGAATTTTGGCTATTATCGAACTCCAGCATTAGAGATTGTGAGTAATGGATTTACTAATCTCTGCGCTAGGAGTTTTTTGTTTGTGAATTTTTGCCACAAAGTTTGTACAATTATTGGAATTATTTCATTGAAAATAATGAAGCAAGATGTGGCAAAATATATATTACTCAGGTAAACCCTTGAGTACCAATAGATTTAGGGAGGAGGAAGAATCAGTATCTGAATATTGTGAAAATTCACACTTGCACAAACTTATTGTGAGGGGAGGTATTTTTCATGTCAACTGTTTTAAGTCCAGTAAATTGGGAAGAGGTTAATCCAAAGTTAGATGTACTGATAGAAGAATATCGGGGTGATAAATCAGCATTAATTGAAGTATTACATAAAGCACAAGAGGTTGTTGGTTTTCTGCCAGTAGAAGTGCAAGCTAAGATTGCAGAAGGATTAAATGTTTCAATGAGTGATGTGTATAGTGTTGTTTCCTTCTATTCTCACTTTTCTACAAAACCAAAGGGTAAATATCATATTGCACTTTGTCTTGGAACTGCCTGTTATGTAAAAGGAGCTCCTGATATTGTAGACAAAATGGAGAAAGAATTGAATCTTAAGTCTGGCGATACTACTGAAGATGGATTATATTCATTAGAGATAGTTCGTTGTTTGGGAGCTTGTGGATTGGGTCCTGTTATGACTGTAAATGGTGAAGTATATGGTCTTTTATCTCCAGATAAAGCCATTACTATTCTTAAAGATATTACTGACTGATTAAGTGAGGTGATAATATGAAATCATTAAAAGACTTACAAGCAATTAAAGATAGAGTGATGGAAGATATCAAGCTTCGTGAGAAGGATCCCAATAATATAATTATTGAGATTGGGATGGGAACTTGTGGAATCGCTTCTGGAGCCCGTGAAGTAATGCAGGCTATGTTAGATGAGATACAGAAGCGGAATGTACAGGGTGTAACTGTAACCCAAACTGGTTGTATTGGTCTTTGTGTTGAAGAGCCTTTAGTAATTGTGAAGCAGCCTAATAAGGGTGAGATTGTTTATGGAAATATAGATAGTAATAGAGCAAGACAAATTGTTTCCCAGCATCTTGTCAATGGTGTTGTAGTTGACGAGTGGGTTATCAAAGAATAATTAGAAATAGGAGGTGAACTAATTTGAAATTATTTCGGAATCATATATTAATTTGTACTGGTACCGGTTGTGAAGCTTCCGGTAGCGAGGAAGTAAGAAAATGTTTTCATGAGGAGATTAAGAAACGGAATCTTGAAGATGAAGTGAAAATAGTCGACACTGGTTGTTTTGGTTTTTGCCGTTTTGGACCAAATATGGTAATTTATCCAGAGGGTGTATTCTATACATGTGTAAAACCAGAAGATATTCCTGAAATTGTTGAAGAACATTTGATCAAAGGTCGAATTGTGGAGCGTCTGCTCTTTACTGAGCCAGAAACTCCAAAAAAATCTGCAACCTCTGATGACATAAAGTTCTTCCAAAAGCAAAAGAGAATTGCTTTATATAACTGTGGTCACATAAATCCTGAATCGATGGAAGAAGCGATTGCTAGAGATGTATATTTTGGTTTTGGTAAAGCTTTAACTGAGATGACTCCAGATCAGGTTGTTGATGAAGTTTTTAAGTCAGGTTTACGTGGCCGTGGAGGCGGTGGTTTCCCAACGGGTTTAAAGTGGAGATTTGCAGCGAAAGAAACTGCTGATCAGAAATATATTGTTTGTAATGCCGATGAAGGCGATCCAGGTGCATTTATGGATCGGAGTATCTTAGAAGGTGACCCTCACGCGGTGGTTGAAGGTATGGCTATTGCAGGTTACGCTATTGGTGCTACAAAAGGTTACATTTATTGCCGTGCTGAGTATCCATTGGCAGTTAAACGTTTAAAGAAAGCGATAGTAGATGCTCGTGCTGAAGGTATCTTAGGTGAAAATATCTTTGATAGTGGTTTTGATTTTGATCTAGAGGTACGTTTGGGCGCTGGAGCATTTGTTTGTGGTGAAGAGACAGCTCTCTTAAATTCTATTGAAGGTAAACGTGGTGAGCCTCGTCCAAAGCCACCATTCCCTGCAATTTCTGGTCTCTGGCAAAAACCAACTATCATTAATAACGTAGAGACTCTAGCAAATCTAGGTATGATCGTTCGCAATGGTTGGGAATGGTTTAGAGAGATTGGTACTGAAAAGAGTCCTGGAACTAAAGTATTTGCTTTGGCTGGTAAGATCAATATTAATGGTCTTGTAGAAGTTCCTATGGGTACAAGATTAGGAGAAGTTATTTTTGATATAGGTGGCGGTATTCCAAATGGCAAGACATTTAAGGCTGCTCAAACTGGTGGACCTTCTGGTGGATGTATTCCAGTAGAACATCTGAATGTTTCAATTGATTATGATTCCTTAATTGAATTAGGAACTATGATGGGTTCTGGTGGTCTTATCGTAATGGATGAAGACACTTGTATGGTTGACTTAGCAAAATTCTTCTTAGAATTTGTTAAAGACGAGTCTTGCGGTAAGTGTACAGCTTGCCGGATCGGTGTAATTCGGATGTTAGAGATCCTTGATCGGATCACAAAAGGTAAAGGTAAAATGGAAGATATCGATCTTTTGATCGAACTGAGTGAAGATATTAAGTTATCTGCTCTTTGTGGTTTGGGACAATCTGCTCCAAATCCAGTATTGAGCACTATTAAATATTTTAGACATGAATATGAAGCTCATATCAAAGATCATTATTGTGAGGCTTCAGTTTGTGCGACTCTCTTTAATTCACCATGTCAAAATGTCTGTCCAGCCAATGTAGATATTCCTATCTATATAGATCTGATCAGACGTGAAAAATATCGTGAAGCTTATGAGTCAATCCGTGAAGAGAATCCATTACTATTAACTTGTGGTAGAGTTTGCGACCATCCATGTCAAAGTAAATGTAACCGTAGTAAAATGGATGAGGCGATCGCAATTCGTTCTCTGAAGCGATATGTTACAGATTATGTACGTGAAAATGAGGGCAAATTGCCAGTTCCTGAAGTTAAAGCTCCCAACGGTAAAAAAGTTGCTGTTGTAGGTTCTGGTCCTGCTGGCTTGACCAGTGCTTTCTATCTAGCTCGCAAAGGCTATGATGTAACAATTTATGAGGCATTACCTGTATTGGGTGGTATGCTTACAGTTGGTATTCCAGAGTACCGTCTGCCAAAAGAATTGTTGAACGAAGAGATCAATGTGATCAAAGAGATGGGCGTAAAGATGGTAACTAATACATATATCGGTAAAGATATTAGCGTAGAAGATTTGAAGAAGGACTTTGATGCTGTTTACATCGCTGTAGGTGCTCATGAGGAGAGAAATATGGGCATTGAAGGTGAAGATTTAGATGGCTTCATGGCTGGAACTTATTTCTTACGTGACCAAAGTCTTGGTACTGAACATGACGTTAAAGGTAAGAAAGTAGTAGTTGTCGGTGGTGGTAATGTTGCGATTGACGCTGCTCGTTCAAGTGTTCGTTTGGGTGCTGCTGAAGTGACTTTGGTTTACCGTAGAGATAAGAAAGATATGCCTGCAATCGCTATTGAGGTTGAAGAGGCTGAGCATGAAAAAATTAATATTTTGACTATGGTTAATCCTGTGAAGGTACACGGCGAAGATGGTAAGGTAAAGGCTATTGAGTGTATCAAGATGCGGGGTGGAGAATTTGATAGAAGTGGCCGTAAGAAGCCTGTAGAAGTAGAAGGTTCTAACTTTATGATCGATGTTGATGTTATCATTCCTGCTATTGGACAAAAAGTTGATTTAACTTTTAATGGTAATGAAGCGATTGATATGAAGTGGGGTAATGTGTTAGTAGATGAGTCTTCTATGACTAATGTTGATGGTATCTTCGCTGGTGGTGACTGTGTGACTGGCCCTGCGACAGTGGTTAAAGCTGTAAAAGCAGGTAAAGATGCAGCTATCGCTATTGATAAATATTTAGGTGGAGATGGCGTTATTTTAACGGAAAATCAAATTCCACGCGAAATTGCCTATACTCTCCTTGAAGAAGAATGTCCACGGGTTCAAATGCCTCTTCTAAACGATGAAGAAAGATTGAGTGGATTTGCAGAAGTTGAATTAGGTTATAACAAGGAAACAGCGTTAAAAGAAGCAAGTCGTTGTTTACGCTGTGATGTTAAAGACAAGTAGAGGAGGGGTGAAACGTGAATTTGATCAACTTATATATTGATGGAAAACAAGTACAGGTTCCAGAAGGTTCAACTATTCTTAAAGCTGCTGAAAAAGTTGGAAAGAAGATTCCAACACTTTGTTACTTAGAAGGAATTAATGAAATTGGAGCTTGTCGGGTATGCTTAGTAGAAGTAGAAGGTGGACGTACTCTGTCTGCTTCTTGTGTAACTCCTGTTACTGAAGGAATGAAAGTATGGACAAATACTCCAAAGGTGCGTAGGGCACGGAAATTACAAGTTGAGTTATTGCTTTCTGATCATGATATAAACTGTCCAACATGTATTCGTAATGGTAGTTGTGAATTACAAGCTATTGCAGAAGATTTAGGAATTCGCGAGATTAGATTTGCTGATGCTAAGAAAAATATAGCTCCAATTGATGACTCAACCTCATCGATTATTAGAGATCCTAATAAATGTATCCTTTGCCGTCGCTGTGTAAGTGTATGTAGTAAGGTTCAAACTGTTGAAGCTATCGCTACAATGGGGCGTGGTTTTGATACTGTAATTGCTCCTTCATTTATGACTAGTTTAGCTGATACTGCTTGTGTGAAGTGTGGTCAATGTACACTTGTTTGCCCAACTGGAGCATTAGTAGAAAAAGAATATACTAATGAAGTTTGGGAAGCTTTAGCAGATCCTGATAAGCATATTATCGTTCAGACTGCTCCTGCTACAAGAGTAGCAATTGGTCAGGAGTTCGGTTATGAAGCAGGTAGTATTAATACAGGTCAAATGGTTGCAGGTTTAAGAGGTCTTGGTTTTGATAAAGTATTTGATACTGATTTTTCTGCTGACGTAACTATTATGGAAGAAGGTACAGAGTTACTTCACCGTATTCAAAATGGTGGAACTTTACCTATGATTACTTCCTGTAGTCCTGGCTGGATAAACTTTATTGAGTATTTCTATACTGATGAGCTGGATCATCTGTCTACATGTAAATCTCCACAGCAGATGTTTGGTGCACTTGCTAAAACCTATTATGCTGAGAAATATAATATTGATCCTGAGAAGATCGTTAGTGTTTCTATAATGCCTTGTACAGCTAAGAAGTTTGAAGCAGGACGTCCAGAGATGGGTACAGATGGTAGACCAGATGTTGATTATGTTCTAACTACAAGAGAGCTAGCAAGGATGATTAAGCAAGCTGGAATAGATTTCACTGGTTTGGAAGAAGAAGAATATGATGCACCCCTTGGAATATCTACAGGAGCTGCATTAATCTTTGGTGCAACTGGTGGAGTTATGGAAGCAGCTTTGAGAACTGTTTATGAAGTTGTGACTAAGAAAGAGCTTGAAAATCTCGATTTCGATTTTGCTCGTGGTCTTGAGGGCGTTAAAGAAGCAGAGATTGATTTGGATGGTACAAAGGTAAAAGTTGCCATAGCTCATGGTCTGAAAAATGCTAGAGTTTTGCTTGATCAGATCAAAGATGGTACTTCACCATATCACTTCATTGAGATTATGTGTTGTCCTGGTGGTTGTATTGGTGGTGGTGGTCAGCCAATTCCTACTACTATTGATATTAGAGAAAAGCGAATTGAAGCAACCTATCAAGGCGATCGGGATATGGCAATTCGTAAATCTCATGAAAACCCAGCAGTTAAGGCTTTATATGAAGAGTATTTGGGCCAGCCATTGGGCGAAAAGTCTCATCATCTACTTCATACACACTATACAAAGCGTGATTTGTTTAAGAAGTAAAATAAATAGAGAGTACTCCGTAAAAGGAGTGTTCTTTTTTTGTATAATCATTGCTCATTTATCAAAAAATAAAATTAGATTTTAGTGGAGGTGTTGCAATGATTCAACTATATTATTGGATGGGTTTGATTATTATATTAGGTTTAGGATTAATTATTTTAGTTCCAATTGTGCGAATTCGTCAATTAGTTCTATTTGGATTATTAGGTGGAATAGGACTTGCAGTTGTAGTGTTTTATATAGCTGGGGCTTTGAATTTATGGAGAATAGTTGAGGGTTATGATGTTATGGGTATTCCATTATTGCCAGTGATTGCATGGTTTTTTCCAGTAGTGATCTTTGGAAATTTTTTTCCGAAAAATGATTCACTCTTATCAAAGGTTATATATATATTAGTTTTTGCTGTCGGTTCAGTTATTACAAATTATATTTTTGTATTTCTAGGGATGTGGAAAAGTATCAATTGGAACTATCTGTATACTTTTTTCCTTGCATTTACAAGCCATTCACTCTTAACGCTTTATATAATGTATACAGAACAATATTTAAAGGAAAAGTGAAAATAGAAAATGATATGAGATTAAATTGAAAAAGTTAATTATCTAAGTTTTGAACCACATTGTTATCGCAATGTGGTTTTTATATAGAAATTTTACTCAAACTATAGTATAATAGGTAAGGTGATAGAATTCATTTTCAACGAAAAGGAGAGATATATTGTATGCTAGAAAATGCTCAAAATCTTTTGAAAAAATATTACGGATACTCAACTTTCAGGGATGGACAAAAGAAGGTAATCCAAAGTATTTTGGAAGGAAAAGATACTTTTGCAATTATGCCTACTGGTGCTGGTAAGTCAATATGTTATCAGATTCCTGCCCTTTTATTACCTGGGTTGACTTTAGTTATTTCTCCTTTAATTTCTTTGATGAAAGATCAAGTGGATTCGCTTCAGAATAACGGAATACCAGCTACATTTATAAATAGTTCACTTAAGACATCAGAAGTACAAGATCGTTTGAGAAAAGCTCAGGATGGATTTTATAAACTTTTATATGTAGCTCCTGAACGTTTAGAATCTCAACAATTTTGTCACATACTAAACTCCCTTGAGATTTCCTTATTAGCTGTAGATGAGGCTCATTGTGTTTCTCAATGGGGACATGATTTTCGCCCTAGTTATCGCTTTATTTCTACAATGCTCAATCAAATTCCAGTTAGACCGATTGTTTCTGCCTTTACTGCAACAGCTACAGAAGAAGTGAAAGAAGATGTTGTAGGTCTTTTAAAGCTGACCAATCCAAACGTTTATGTTACTGGTTTTGATAGACCTAATTTATCTTTTGCTGTAATTAAAGCCGGAAATAAAAATGATTTTATCCTAAACTATATCGAAGATCGTACTGGTCAATCAGGTATTATTTATGCTGCGACTCGAAAAGAAGTAGATCGTCTATATGAAAATTTACGTGGGAAAGGGTATCGAATAGGAAAATATCATGCTGGATTAAGTGACAATGATAGAAAAAAAACCCAAGAAGCATTTTTGTATGATGATGATAATATTATTGTCGCAACAAATGCTTTTGGAATGGGGATTGATAAGTCAAATGTTCGTTATGTAATTCATAACAATATTCCAAAAAATATGGAAGCTTATTATCAAGAGGCAGGACGTGCGGGGCGTGATGGAGAACCTAGTGAATGTCTATTATTATTTGCAGCCCAGGATATTCATGTTCAAAAATTTTTGATTGAACAGTCAGTTTTATCGCCTCAGAGAAAAGTGGAACAGTATAAAAAGCTGCAAGCCATGATTGATTATTGTCATACACCGAGATGTCTTAGAAAATATATCTTAGAATATTTTGGTGAAAAAAATGTTTTTGAAAATTGTGGGAATTGTAGTACTTGTAATGACGATAGTGATTTATCAGATATTACAATTGAAGCACAGAAAATCTTTTCATGTGTTTACCGAATGAATCAAAGATGGGGAACCGCTCTTGTTGCGCAGGTTCTTAAAGGATCTCGAAATAAAAAAGTCTTAGAAAATGGATTTGATCAATTATCGACTCACGGCATTATGCAAGGTTATACGATTAAAGAAGTGAGAGATATGATTAATATATTGATTGCTGAAGAATATTTAGGTCTTACGGATGGGCAATTTCCTGTTGTAAGATTACGTGAAAAAGCAGGAGCGGTATTAAAAAATGAAGAAAAAGTGTTTCAAAAGATTCAGAAGAGAAAAGAGAAGGTTGCAACAGATAATTCTCTCTTTGAGATTCTGCGTAGTTTACGAAAAGAAATTTCCATGCGAGAACAGGTTCCACCATATATTGTTTTTCAAGACAGTTCATTGCGAGAAATGTGCGAGTATTTTCCAATTGATGAAGCATCAATGCTTACCATAAAAGGTGTAGGAGAAGCTAAATTAAATAAATATGGTGAAGAATTTATTAATGTGATTAGAAATTATGTTGAAGAAAATGGGCTAATGGATAGAGTTAGTGCTAGTTATGATAATACAAAAAATTCATCAAAAGACAAGACTCCCAGCCATTTGATTACTCTAAAGTTGTATCAAACGAATAATTTGCTAGAAAATATTGCTAGAATAAGGGATATAAAGTTAAAAACAGTTCAAGAACATCTAATCCAATGTAGTTGTGAGGGCTTAGATGTAAATTTAGATGTTTTGATTCCAGAAGAACATGAAGCATTTATATTAAAAGTGATTGATGAAATCGGTGGACAAAAATTGAAACCGATTAAGGAAGCATTGCCAAAGGAAATAGACTATATAGCAATTAAGGCAGTTTTATGTAAGTATAAGAATGTGAACTCGTCCAGCTAAAGCTGAACATTGGGGTTTCTACCCCCACTGAAGATTAAAACAATTCTCACCACTTATAGAAGTGGTGGTCTTATTTCAAAAAATAAAGCTATTAGTCAAACCTTGGGGGAGGTATAGCAAAAAATGAAGAAACGTGTTTATATTGTTTATACAGGCGGTACAATTGGGATGACGCCATCACCAGATGGTTATGTTCCGACTTCTGGTTATTTAAAAAGACAGATGGAAGCCATTTGTGAATTAAAGAGTGATATTATGCCTGAGTATGACATTCATGAATATGACCCTTTACTTGATTCGTCAAATATGACACCTGATAACTGGATCACCATTGCAGCAGATATTGCGAAGAATTACAATAACTATGATGGATTTGTTGTCATACATGGAACCGATACGATGGCTTATACAGCCTCAGCACTGTCATTTATGCTCGAAGGATTACAAAAGCCTGTAATCATTACTGGATCCCAAATTCCGCTATGTGAAGTACGTAATGATGCTAGGGAGAATTTGATTACCGCAATAATGATTGCTGGCAATTATAAAATTCCAGAGGTATGTTTATACTTTGGGGACAAACTGCTCCGTGGTTGTAGATCCGTAAAAGTTAATGCTGATCATTTGGATGCATTTGTTTCTCCAAATTTTCCACCACTTGGTACTGTGGGAGTTGATATACGGATAAATTGGGACCTTGTATTATCTCAAAAAAATAAAACTATTAAAGTGAATGAATTTGGTGAAGAATCAATTGGTACTTTACGTCTTTTTCCAGGTATTACAGCAGAAGTAGTTGAGAATATCTTGCAGCCTCCTTTGAAAGGCTTGATCTTAGGAACTTATGGGGTTGGAAATGGCCCAGATCAAAATAAGAAGCTATTGAAGGTGTTAAAGGAGGCTACAGATAGGGGAGTTGTAATTGTAGCCTGTACCCAATGTTTGCAAGGTGGAGTAAAACTTGGTGGATATGCGGCAGGATCAGCACTTGCAAAAGCTGGAATAATTAGTGGCTATGATATGACAACTGAGGCAGCTTTATCTAAATTATATTATCTTTTCAGTCAAGGTTTGTCTGTAGAAGATGTGAAGAAAAAGATGCAAACAAACATTTGTGGTGAATTAACAGCTCTATAGATTTGCTGAAAGAAAAGAATGGAGTATTTTATACTCCATTCTTTTTCGAGTGAACTCGTCCAGCTAAAGCTGAACATCGGGGCTTCAGTAGGGGATTCTACCCCCACTGAAGATTAAAAACAATTCCCACCACTTATAGAAGTGGGGGTCTTAACTCAAAAGATCAATGATTAAGTTTTTCTTTAGGTTTATTTAATTGAATATAAGTTACTCCTATGACAATCAATAAAGCACCTAACCATTCATGTATACCTGCTTTTTCTCCTAAAAGAATTATTCCCAGAAAGAAGGCCGTAATTGGCTCAACACCACCAAGAATAGATGATAGAGAAGAGCCAACCTTTTGAACTCCTGCATAAAAAACTAAGATGGCAAAAACAGTTGATATAACAGCCATGAATATTAATGCTAGCCAGGCTGTTAAAGAAATATTTAAGTCTATATAATTATTTATTCCTCCGAAAATCAAGAAAAAAAGTGCAGAAAATAAAATTATAAAACTAGTTAAGATTTTGGGTTCTTGTCCATAAGTTAAGGAACTTCCAAGGAAAATAATATACAATGAATATAAAATTGTAGTTAATACTGCTAAAAAAATACCTAAGGGTTGAAAGTTCACTTGACCCCAACTCATGGTTATTGCTCCGACTATAACTAATATCAATGCGATTATTTTTGATTTTGTTATTGGTGTTTTGAAAAAAATTAAAGATAAATAATTAACTATAATTGGGTATGTAAAGAGAATCATTGCTGACATAGAAGATGAAATATAATGGAATGAAGAAAAATAACAGAATGCCATTATACCAAAACCAAAAATAGATGCTGTTGCAAATACGGCTAATTGCTTGAAGTTAGTTTTAATCTTTGTTTTTGTCCATATTAGGTATGACCAAATCAAGATAGATGCAATAGTAAAGCGAATAGTTAAAATAGTAGTTGCGTTTGCTCCTCCTTTATATGCTATTTTAGTTAATAGTGGTAATGTGCCAAAACACATTGAGGATAAAATAATCTGAAGACTGCCTTTCGTACTTTTTTGCATTTTTTGTCACCTGCTTTAAGTTTTAAAGTATATAATCAGGGTATATTTCGACACAAAGATTTATTTTCCTCTTTATTGTGAATCAAAATTTATAAAACCAATAAGTATGATTAGCCCACAAAAAGACGTTACTTTTTGTGGGCTAATCATACTTATTGGTTAGATACTAAATTTTTTCGGCTAATTAAATTCAAAAACTGGGCAATCATAAAAGAAAGGAGGAAAAATAATGTATATAATAGAATGATACAGAAATAATAACAAAAAATTAATATATAGATAAGGAGGTTAAGTAATAGTAAATAAATTATTATGGAAAAAATTATTAGATATATAGTTATTATAATTTTCATTTTCACTATGTGCTCAAGTGTATCTGATGTAAATGCAGATCAGAGTATAACTTATGAGGTTGGTTTTATTATGATAGAAATAAAAAATTGTTCTGTTGATCCTTTTTTTGAAGTTAGGATTGATGAAGAACAAAATATTTATATACCTCTAAGTAGAGTATTTGAATTATTAGAATTATATTTATTTGAGATTAACTGGAAAGGAGAATTTATCACTGGATTAATTCCGACTGATAATAGTTATTATTATTTTGATCTTAAGACTGGTCAAATGAAACAAAATGAAAAAATTTTTCATGCAAAAACAGATCAATATTTCGTAGAAAATGAAGAAATTTATATTTTCTATGAAGTATTAAACAATTGGCTTCCTGTGGAAGCGGAATGGGATGATTTTGAATTTCAAATGACTATTAGGCCTAAATTTAAACTGGTTTCACAATTGTTAGAAGAGCGAAAAGAGATTCGGGAAGAATACTTCAAAAAAAATCAAACTGTAGTGAAAGATGTACAAAAAGCTCAGCGATCAATATTTAATCCTGGTGTCTTTACTTATCAGACAAATGTTACAGGTAATTTAAAGGGGATAGAGGTTTCTGGATTAGATATAACATATGCTGGGCAATTATTGTATGGTGATTTAACGAGTGGAGTAGAAGTTTTAGCAAACGGAAAATTAAAAATTGATGATTTTAAGCTACGATATAACAATATACCAATGTTATCTAATGTGGTTATTGGATCTAGTTTCTTGGATTTTCCACCGTTGCTTAGAGGCACAAAGGCGATTAAAGGAATTACATTTGCAAATCAAGATGCTAAATATAAGTTTGGTGAAGTAACTTTGAATGGGTCTGTACCAACGGATAGTGAGGTTGAATTATATAATCGAGGAGCGCTTATTAGTTTTCAGAAAGCAGAGGATGGTACTTTTAATTTTTCAGATGTAGATATTCAGGGGGCATTTAATGCTTTTGATATTATAGTTTATACACCTGAAGGAAGAATTTTACGTAAAAAGCAATATGTTCTTTCTAAAGATGAACAACTTTCTCAGGGGAAATTTACTTATTTTGGAGGTTTGGGTAAAAGCAAAGATGGTATATTTGTTTCTTGTAAAGGAATTTATGGTTTGAACCAACGTCTAAGTGTAGGGAGTTCATTGGAATATTTTGAGGAAGATGAAAAAAAAGAGAAATATATAGGTGGAGAGATGATTTATAAGTTTCGATCATCTACAATTTTTAATTTAGAAACACATTTTAATCTGACTGGTAAAGGATGTGCGTATTTGGGTGAGGTACAAAGTGCATATAAAAGTTATGCTTTTTATTTAGGTTTATTGGGTTATTATGATATTTTCCCAACTCCACGAGAGGTTGTGAAAATTAATAATGAACTTCTTGGTTTAAAATATAAAGTTTTAGCTGAAATTTTAAAAAGTGGTTCAAGGCGAAATATCAATCTTAGATATCAATTAGATAATTTTGATGATTATTATCGTCATCAATTTGAAACTAATTATAGTTATCGAATTAGCTTACAAAGTGATTTACAATTACAAAATATTTTTAATATTGGGTTTGATAAAGAATGGCGTAATATGGTTAAAGGCAGTTTTTCTTATTCAGGTGGGCAGTTGATGAATGTGGATGTAAACGGTGATGTTACTTTTCGAAAAAATGGTTTCAAAGATCCTAATCTCACCATTCATCTGATTAATAAGAAGAATTCACAAAGTCAACTGAATTATTCTCTTAGTAGTCGGCTTGGCATTGATAAACTTAAGTTATCAGCAGATGTACAATATGATATTTCTAATGCAAATTTAAAACTTACTATGTATTATGAAAAGAAAAAGTTAAACTTCGCAGTTGGGATACAATACAAGATATTTGATTCAATGTTATTAAAAGGTTCAGTCAGCAAAAATTCAGTGAGTTTTTCCTTGAGTTTAACCGAATTACGTAAATCTAAATGGCCTTTCGAAAAAATAGAGAGGGGTTCTTTGAATACTGCATGGGTAGAAGGTTTAGTTTATCTAGATATAAATGGTAATAGTAAATGGGATGAAGGAGAGAAAACATTTCCTAATGTAAGTATTCTTGTTGATAACCATTCCAAAGGTTCTACAGATGAAGAGGGTAGATATGTAATTCAGGGTTTATATTCTGGTCAGGAGATTAGTCTTGGTGTTGATGCAACAACTATTGATGCATTATATATTCCAATAGATGAAAAAATATGGGTTGAATTATGTCCTGCATCGGGTATGCAACTTGATTTCGGAGTTGTTCCTTGTTCTGGACTTAGCGGATATCTCATTGGAGATGACAACTTGATAAAGGACTTATCAGGGAGTATAGCAGTTGTATTAATAAATGAAGAAGGAGAAGAGGTATATCGGTGTTATCCTGAGTGTGATGGTTTTTATGTGATTGAGCAGGTATTGCCTGGGACATATACATTGACTGTCAAATTCCCAGAAGATATGGATGAATTAAGCTTTCAACCCTTAACCTATACAGTGGAGATGCCGTGTGGTGAGATACCTGAATGGTTTGATGGAATGGATTTTCATATTGATTAGGCGTAGTGGCGATAAAGTTCACTACGTTTTTTTATGATTTAATATAATACATAAAAGGGGCAAAAAAGAAAAAAATCGGTTATTGGTGCACAGTTATCGGGTGAATACGAAAATGTGGCAGGAAAACACAAAAAAAAATCAAAATCATAATTATAGAAAAAATGTAGGAGTGATGAAAAAAATGAAAAAATCATACTTGGTTATATCAGAGCAAAATGTCAAAAAAATAGTTAAATTTCGTGAAATACTCTTCTTTGAAAGATTATCCACCAAAGTTATAATTCATACATTCAATAATCAGATTGAAATTTATTCAACTCTAAGCAATGTAGAAAAGAAAATTAATAATAGCAATTTTTATAGAACTCATAGGAGTTATTTAGTGAATTTAGCTAATGTGAGTGAAATTGAAGTAATAGGGGATAGATCATATATGATTAATTTTTTCCGTGGAGATAAAAAAGCTTATATAAGTCGAGAACGCTATTCAGGTTTTTGTGACCGATTATATCTTGAAGGAATAATGTTATAAAAAAATAACGCTTTAAAGTAAGAATAAAGTAAATTTTAAAAAAATGGTTCGAAAAGAAATAATTGCGGCTATTCGACCCAAAATTATGGAAATTTAAGTATATGTGGAAGGATAATGATTAATAATATAGAATTTATTTAGTAACAAGACAATACAGAAAAATGTTAAGCGTAGGAATGGATGTGAAATAAGCCTTCTACCAGAAAAATAAAATTTCTGGTTTGGAGATTAACTTACTTTATTGAAAGGAGGTGAAAAATGAGGGGAGGATTCATGTAAGCATCTGCTTTGATGGTTCCTTTCTGATCGTACAGAGAAGCATTCACTGCTTTGAGGACAAGGCTGTAAACTTGAGCTTAATTCTTTTGTTAGCCGATAATGGATTTGTTTTTAGTAGAATATCAAAATTATGCTTAAACCATTGTTGATCCAGTAAATCTAATAATTTGGGATTAACCCCGCAAGGTCCAGATTGTTGATTAAAATTAACAAATTATCAATATTAGTAATAATGATATTCTTTCTTTAGGTAATTTTGTTGTCAGGTTTAACAAATGATAAGCGCTCAAAATGCTTCAGTTTAAGTTTCAAAATGTTTTAACAAAAAAATTCGAAAAACAGAGGAGAGAGTAAAATGAAAAAAAGTTTAGTTTTATTATGTGCTATGATGGTTGTTTTGTGTGCGAGTAGTGTAATGGCAGCGGATATTGACTTTGGTATTAGAGCAGAAATTCTTTCACAACTCGTAATTATTGGTGGAGGTTTAGACGGTGAAGGTACTATTTTAGACTTTGGTAGAGTTTACAAAGGTGACGCAGCAACTATGGTAGATCCTGCTAACCCAGCAACTGGAACTACTGCTGCTTCCTTTACACTTACTGGTGAAGGAAACTTAGCTTATATTGTAACATTACCACCTTCTGCAACTATCACTAATGGTGAGCACGTTTTAAACGTATATAATTTTACAACTGATCTATCTGGTAATATTGGTAATCTCGTTAATGGAGTTGGCGCTTTTAATGTAGGTGCTACTCTTGAAGCAATTGGTATGGATATTTCTTCCGGCGAATATACTGGTTCCGCTACTTTGACTGTAGCTTATCATTTCTAAATTATACAAAGAGACTAGATATTTTTAACTGTTACATTAAGTAGACCTGCATTATGCAGGTCTACCTTTTTTAAAAAAAGAATTTAGGATGGAGGAAGAGTAATATGGAAAAGTTAAAACATTGTTCAATATTTATGTGTCTGGCAATTTTACTTATAATAACCTTTATTTTTAGTGATATGGCTTCTGCAATTGCATTACAGGTTGCGCCACATCGTTTTGTTTTTAGAATAGATCAATCAAATACTCAAGAAACAATCGTTACTAATGTTTCTGATAAAGCTGTTCGTTTTAAAATTTATACTGAGGTAGCAACAGATCAAGCGCCAGAACAATACCTTGGAGATTGGGTGATAGTCTATCCTCGTCTTGTTAGTCTTAATCCAGGCGATCAGAAAGTAATTCGTTTTTCAGTAAGGCCACCAAATGATTTAGAAGATGGCGAATACCGTTGTTACTTATATGTTGAGGAGTTATATGATAAGAGTGCAGAAGCAACAGAGGTCGAAGGTGTTTTAATGAACTTTCAACTTTTAACTAAAATTGGCATAAACCTTTATGGGCAAACAGGAAATATAACTCATAGAGGGAATTTAAAAGATGTTGAAATTGAATGTATAGAAAATCAGTTAACCATAAAAGGTGATTTTGTAAACTTAGGAAATTCTCATCTATTGACAGATGTAAGTATTTTAATTTTTGATAGTAACCGACAACTAGTAATAGAAGATTTAGTTAGAGATTTTGCAGTACATAGAGATTTAACAAAAACTTTTGAATACGTTACAGAATTCGCTCAAAAAGGAAAATATACAATAAAAATGGTGTTTAATCACGACGAAGAAACTATTTTCACCTATCAGGATAGTTTTGAAATTTAACGACTTACTAATTGAATATATTGGACTATATAAGGGAGATGAAAAATTCTCTCTTTTATTTTTGCAAAATTACAAGGATTTTTTGCTTAACTGGGCGAAGATAAAAGGAGTTATAAGAGGTAATATTATTGATTGTTAGAAAAGGGGAGTAATGATGTTAACTGATTATCATGTTCATATTGAGCGGGGTCCATATACATATGATTGGTTAGACAAATTTTTAGAGACAGCAGAAAAGAATAATATCTCTGAAATAGAAATAGTAGAACATTCTCATCGGTTAAAAGAGTTTAGTTTTCTCTATGATAATGTTATTCAAGATGATGGTGATTTAGGTGATTTTCAGAAAAAACGGATTGAAAGTAGGAAGTCAAATATTCTTGTTCAGGATTATGTAGAGTTTTTAAATGATGCAAAAAGGAAAGGGTATCCTATCAAAATTGGACTGGAGATATGTTATTTTCCGCAAGGAGAAGAAAAAAAAGTATGTCTTAATGTGTGAATGAGGAAGTTTTTATCATCACCAAATCCTATGGCTTTTTTTGCCTTATTCCAGATTTTCAAAGCTCTTCTGTGAGGTAGATTTAATGGATATTCCCCTAAAGACCGTCTTCGCCAAAGAATTTCATATACACGCTCTGTCATTGGCACAGTGCGGGTTTTTTTTGATTTTGTTTGCTCCTTTTTTAAATGAATTGCTCTAGAAGTGAAATCTCTGTTTTTACTATAATTAAATTGCTTTTCTTCTTCAGCATATGTCAGAAATCTATCTCTCGTATTATTTTCTGGTAATACTTCAATGTATGGAATACGATCAATCACTTCCCACTTTTTCCAAGCAAGGTTTAGGACTAATTTAAGTGAAGAAATATACCTATTTATAGTGGCAGGTGCTTTGCCTTCTTTTAGGAATTTATATTGCAAGTCTGACACATTTCCTGCCTTGATTTCGTCAAATAACCTTCCATTTTTGTTCCATTCTTAAATTGACAAAGTCGCTTAACATTTCGAGTAATACTAGATTGAGGCATACCAAGTGTTTTAGCTAGTTCTTTCATGGAAATACCTTCATTAGCGCAGACTTCTAGGAAAACTGCAAGTTGTTGTAAAGGCATATCCTTTGCAATTATTTCTCTAAGGTACTTTATTGTTTGTCTCATTTTCAAAACATTGTTCATGTGTATCCCTCCTTGAAAATATCATTAATATTCTACATTACTTTATTCGACAAAGGAGGGTTAAAACTTGTTTACAAGTTAAACCAATCAGGAGGGAAGCAATCAAGAAGCCTGCCTCCCTATGTATCATCCCTTGAAATAATTTGCAACAAATTCACTGGCTTTCTTGATTCTTGTATTAGTGTATTTCAACATATACCCCTAAACTACTGATGATTTGACCATCATTTATTACCGTGTCTCTTCCTATAGCTTCATAGTCGATATAACTCACCAATGAATCAGGAATCTCTACACCGAATAAACCTTGAAACACTATCTCTTCGCCTAACTTTCTTTCGTCAGTTACTTCATGGATTACTAAATTCATCAATATCTAAGTCTAATTCGGATTCATAATCAAGAATTATATACTCCTCGTCATTACCTAAAATCTGTTCCATCTGTTCATTTAAATCTTTTTCAAGAGTAGGGAGGCTAACCCATTCAGCTTTATAAATTCCCTCATTATACTTCGCCAGATTCGCCACATAAACATTCATTACCTCAGTCATTGCCATAGCCATTATTTGATCTCCTCCTAACTGTTTTAGTCTAGTTAGTGTGTTAATACTTACAATTCACTTTGATAAATATTACCTGCATCCAAATTCTCTTGAATTCCTAGGAAGTATATATTTATATACTCAGTGCCTTTGAATTCTTCTTTGGCTCTTCTATATAGTTCAAGCATTTTCTTATAATCACAACTTGTATTATGACTAACCCTGACAGAATGCACTCTACAGTCATTTGTAAGTAGTTCTATTGAGTATCTACAGTATTTCCTAGCCATTGTTATTCTTCTTTCTTAACAGTTCTAATAAAGCCTTTGATGTGTAACCACGTTTGAATGTATAAATAAATAACTGTTGTCCTTCATCAGATAAATCGTCGTATTGTTTCTTGTAAAGATGTTTTCTAGTGTAAACGTCGTATTTTTCATCATAGGTGTATCTGTAGTGTTCATACTTACCTAATTCCTGTAGTTCCTCTTTAGTGAGAATCAATCTAGCCCACAAAGGAATAACCTTGAATCGTTCTTCGTTCTTAAAGTACTTTGCTAAGTCATAAGTTGTTAACTCCTTTTCAATTCCGACAACGGAACGATATAGTTATAAAAGATGTCAACATTCCACTAGTGGAATTTTCAACATCTTTTTATAATCTTTTTGAATGTTTTATATGGGTTGATATTTAATGATCAATGAGAGGTGGAACTATAAGTGTAGCGCGGGTGTAAAAAAAACAGATACCCACACACGAACACACCTAAACAAACACACACGCGCCCACACACTTACACACACGTATATAAATTAATGAAGCGAATGTGGAACTGTAGGGAGGTAGTGGATCTGTACTCCGTTCCCACCCTAGTCATATCAACGGTTCATGGCGTTTTGCAGGGAGTTGTGTAGGTATAGTGTTATTTAATCCTAACAAAATCTATATATTATCAGGGTCAGTAAACGAAAACAAATGACAAATAACTAGAATTCTAGGAGAATGAAGGAGGTACGGGGGGAAGGGGAAGCCTATCCATATACGATACAGTGTCACAGATTTTTTCGTCCAAATTCAAGCCACCTCAGAATCCACTCCCGAACCCTTGAAGATCACACTTCAAAGATCACAGCTTTAAGACTACTAAATGCGGTTATTAAGTCACTACTATAGTGACACCTACGAGCGAAGCGAGTAGGTTATACTGTCTATCTATAATAACGATATCGAATATAGTATCTTTTTAGTTCTATCTAAGAAAGTTATATTACTTAAGTTCCACTATAATATACCTAAAGATGGACACCTAAGAATGGTAAATAGGAATATTAATATACGCCATAATTATTTTCTACAATAGTTGACTTTTGTTAAAAAAATATATATAATGCAGTAGTGAAAGGTAAGTACAAAAATAAAGTAAAGGGAGATGAGTCTATGAAAAAAATAGTATGCTTGGTAATAGTGAGTCTTTTATTGTTATCAGGTAGTGTAGTGGTTAATGCTAAAAAAGCGGTTACTTATGAACAGCTAATAAAAGAACATAATCTTAAATCAGTATCTAGTTGTCCTGACGGTATTACTCCTTTGAAATTCTCTTCCCCTGAAGAATTAGAGGAATACTTAAAGGCATTAAAGAAACTAGAAAAACATGTTGTGTATGATATACAAGCGGATGTAGGTTCTGGTTTTTCAATTAATTCTACTGGATATTATGCTATAAAAGAACTTCACAAGGATACACCTGTAGGTCTGGCTAAGTTTAATCTTTGGGCTGATGGTAGTTTTTTTGAAATAATAAGTGTACCTTCTCGTAGCGTTGGTTTAACTGGAATTACTTTTGGTTTAGATTTAAGGGATACTAGTTCTTATTATGATATTGCAAGCGATAAACAAAGTGTTTCGATTAAAGGATCAGGGATAGTTGACGTTTATATTATCATAGAGGGTATAATAAAAATATCATCTAAAAGATATAGTCTAACAATTAATTGGGGAAGCTAAAAAGGAGAGTGTCATTATGGAATACTTTATGGGTATGTTTAATATTATATCATTCATACTTTTGCTTGTTTTTATACCAATCTTAATCTTCAAGTCAATTAGTTATTTTAACAATAAAAAAACGTACTTATTTGAGATAAAAGAATCGCTTAAGGAAATCGCGAAAAAGTTAGATAAAAATGAATAAAGAATCTAAAAATAGCCCTGTGAGTCTTTTTTGATCAAAAGGGCTATTTTTTTCATAACATTATATACTATTCTTTATGTCTGACGAACCTCCAGAAGCATTGTTCCCAAGAACATTATCCATAAACACTTTCAACTCAGTCTGTAGCTGTGCTCCGTGGTATGCTTCTAAAGCAATCTCTTCATCTCTAGCCATAAAGTTTACCCAGTAGTTTACTGCTATAGCTAAAACCTCAATTCTATCATCATGTCGCATGAACTGAAGGGCGAAGCCAGATCGACCATAAGCAGATTCGCGCTCTAGCAAATCTATATCGCTGAATCGGGCAGGGTCTGTAGTGTGTCCAATGAGGGAGGGGGTTTTTCTCAGCTTCTTGTATGAGTGTTTCCGCGAGTGCTCCACCGTAAATATGAGCCTTTGCAGGGTCAACGTATCGAGCAGGCCATATACGACAGCTATAGCCTCTTTCACGTAACTTGTTATAGATTTTCTTCAGTCTGTGGAGTTCCTAAGTAGGTTATCTGACCGATTTCAGGAAGGATAATAGCCTCGAACTCCATGCAAGTCTTGATTAACTTATCTCTCATGTCTTGGGTGGTTGAATTACCTGGGACTTCGACATCATCCGCGATAATCTCTACAGCACGAGAAGAAGTTAACTGACCAAAGATACCAACAGATTTTACAGAGGGAGCGTGAGCAGCTTTTGCAGGTGCTACATCAAAAGCGACCATAGAATCACGTTGACCTGAGCTAGGTTGAAGATGTTGAAGGATAGGAACTTCCCGAATTAGGCGTTTAGTGAATGTGTTAAAGTCGGTTGATCGGGTTTTTGAAGCCGAAACAACAAGGGCTTTGTAATTGGGGTCACGGAAGAGCCGCCATAAAACATAGGCAGAGGTAATCCAAGATTTACCTACACCACGGAAGGCTTCAATGATCTTTCGTTTTGGACCGAATTGCAAGTACCATGCGATCTCGTACTGAACCTTTGTTGGCTCAGGTAGACCTAAGTGCTTCCAAATCACATACAAGAAATTCCTAAAGTCAGATTGTAATTGTTTTATATAGTCGTTTGAGAAGGGCATAATAATCTCCTTTCATTTAGATAAAAAAACAGATCACTCAGAGCTTGTCTGAACAGTCTATAGTAACTAACGTTAGTTATGCAATGTGGTCACTATGGAAGGGGAGAGATTCTTGTAGGACTCCTAGAGGCTGTCCTTTGTTAACGGCTACAGTGATACCGTTATTGTTCAAAAGCTTTATAGCATTAGATATATCTTGATGGGTCGCATCACCTGCTCTTACTTTTTCAAGTAAATTATCTGCGATCTCAGAGAGGAGGTCAACCATCAGGTTTTCAGCGATTTGGCGTTTATTCTGTGCCATATTAGCACCCCTTTTCTTTATTCATTGCCTCATGTTCGCCTTGAAGTCGAGCTAACTGAGTAGCCAGTGAAGATACAGTGATGATACCGCCCAAAATCGCTAATAAAGTTTCAGCGTTTTCTTTGACAAAAGTCATGATTTCACCTCATCGGTGTCTATTTATTCTTTCTTAATTCTGAAGGGGGAGTTGGGTAGATAGGATTATGTGGGTTGCAAGTTTCGGGAAAATCACGGAGGGCTTGGCGGAAGGTTCGCCATTCGGATTTCTTTTCGGGAGTGAGTACGTTGTCTGGAAGTTGTGTCCAATCACATTCTCTAAGAAGAACAATACGTTCCAGCCGAATAACCCTGTATTTTTCTTCAAGATCGGAAACTGTGAAATCGTGTTCGCTAACTGCCAGATCGACTAATGCAACAACATCAGGAGTAAGATCATTGTCAGTTAGTATCGTGATTTCATCACCAAGACTTGTTAAAGAGAATACAGAAGTCTCATTAATCGGTTGAAGTGTAGGAACTCTCGCTATTAACTCACGGTGGAGTAGGTAGCTCACATGAGTTCTGGTATAAGTTAATTTCAATATTATTCCTCCCTTATCTCATTCGACGGATGGAAACATAGTTGTAGTTACCGTCGGCTACTTGCTGATCGTTGTAATAAGCTCTAGCTTAGAATTTTATTGTGTCGCCAGCGTTCAGATCAACGATTGTATTTCCGTGTAAAGTGTATCTTGCATTAGCAGCATCAAAGTAGTACCAGTCAAGATTTCTAAAGTAGCTACCATTTTTGTACATTTTCAGGTAGAAACTATTTTTTGTTGTCAGCAAGCCCATCTTTAAGGTAACATTTATTAAATACTTTCCTGCTTCAGTAGGGGTAAAAGTTGAGTTTGCCCACTCATTTAAGTCATCTCGAACTTCATCATCATAAACAATAGGAGTCCACGCATCAGGTAGAGCTTGTATAGAACTTTTTTTCACAAAAATATCTGTAACAACTTCCTCATAGTACAGTCTAGCTTTTTCTGACCAGTGTTTAGCGGAATATTTCCCTGCCTCAACTGTAATGTCCTCGGCTTCATCAGCTCATTTTTCTGCTTTAAGTTCCGCTTGGGTAGCTGCTGTAGAACTTGATGCAGATTTCCAAGTCGCGGAGTCCATAGCACTCCAGTAAGCTTTTGTCGCATGATGTTTTGCTGAGTATTCGCCAAATTCGACAATCATGTCTTCAGCTTCTTCAGCCCATTTCTGAGCTTTAGCTTCTGAGGCTGAAGCATTACCAGCAGAGGTAGAAGCAGCATCTTTCCACATTTCTGCATTTGAAGCACTAGCAGCAGCATTAGTTTCAGAGGTTGAGGCATTGATCTCTGAGGTCGCTGCATTATTTTCTGAAGTTAAAAGCAGCACTGGCATTCGTTTGTACTTGCTGGATGATTGTATCAGCGTATTGCTTGTTGACGGCATCTTTAGTATTAGCAGGATCAGCGACATTCTTAATGACTTTATTTTTAGAGTCAAACTTATCATCTTCGTCCACTGTCATAGCACTTTCGGAGAAGTCAGAAGCCTCCTGTACTAAGTAAAGCATTTGGTTAGAGTCCAGATTAAGAGTGCTTTGATTGAGCATACTTGTGTTCTGGAAGTCTACTTTACGTTCCTTTGGGGTTTTTCTCTTCACAGTGACAATGACACCAGAGGTGGGGGCAGTGGAAGTTTCCTGTTTTCTAAGGAAAAGTATTTTTTGCATTATTGAAAAAAACAGTAGATTTACCATAAGTAAAATAATTAAATCGAAGCGAGCAGAACCCTTGGATTATGAGGATTGGCTCGCTTCTTAGGTGTATAGAACTTTAGACTGTCCAGGATGAAGACTATCAAGCAGGAAAAGAAGGTCTTGAATATGCAGCAGAAAAAGGCCTGGGAATTATTATTATGGAACCACTTCGTGGTGGTAAGTTGGCGGGTAAAATTCCTGAAGATATTCAAGCTGTTTGGGATCAAGCAAATATACAGATTGCGAATGATGCTTATCCAAATTCAATGACAGAAGATGAAAAGAATTTAATCAATGAAGTTAAAGCATTGTATGATTCTAAAATAAAAGTAAATTGTACTATATGTAAGTATTGCATGCCTTGTCCTGTTGGGGTAAATATTCCTGGAAGTTTTGCTCATTTAAACAATGCATCTATATTTGAAGATGTTGAAGGTACGAAAAAACAGTATAATATTTTTATAAAAGATGAACAAAGAGCATCAAAATGTATTGAATGTGGAAAATGTGAAGAGGTTTGTCCTCAACAGATTCCAATTAGAGATATGTTGAAAGAAGTAGTAAAGATATTCGAAGGATAGAGAACGCTAACTTAAAGAGCTACATTTTTTTGAAAGAAATTCACTACATAGTGAGTTTTTTTTAGAATAAAGATTTAAAAATAAATTGCTAGAAATATTATATAAAACAAAAATATAACCAAAAAACTATTAAAGATATTAAAATATCAAAATAATTTGATTTTGATATTTTAATGTGCTAAAATTTTCATAAGAATGATTTGTGAAAGTATTAACTATCACAAATAGTAAAATTGATTCTTTGACTGTATGTAACTGGATGTGGTCAATGACTGTTTCTCCATTAAAAGAGCGGAATTATCGTGGAGATACTGCACTTGAATCAAAATTTTTCAGTATGGCTACAGGAATTGAGAAGACTGAAGAAGAATTAGATAGAGATGCAGAAAGAATTTTTAATCTACATAAGGCTATGACTATTAAACAAATGGGATGGGACATCACAACTGGTGCTCCAACCAGAGCAACATTAGAAAGATTGGGAATGAAAGAAGTGGCTGATGAGCTAGATACGTTAGGGTTATTACCTAACTAGACCTGAGAGTAATTATTCGGGATCAAGATAGGTAATTAATAATTACCTATCTTGATCCCGAATAGAGAAGGTGGGATGTGAAATGACAGAAAAAAACCAAAAGCTAGATATAGTACAACTGATGGCAGAACTAGTTCGTAGCAATTCTGTTGATTCAAAACTTACCAAAAGCGAAGAATTTACTTTCGAGCCGATCTCCCTACCAGAAGAGGAGATTGGGGATCGTATGAAAATATTACGTGAAAGTGAAGAATATCAAGATATTCAATTTATTGAGGGAACTTCTGAGATTTATCTTTATTCCAAACAATATATGACAAATAATTATGCTATAATTTTAGCCCGTATTGAGGAACAGGATTTTTTGTCATTAATAGCTAAAATGGTTCGTGATGATTCACGGATTTATCCAAGACCTACAGATGTTCGTCTTTTTTCAGTAAGCCAGTTTAATTTTTCAGATGAAGAATTTAAACAGTTTCTTGAAGAGATAAAGAAAAATGAGGTTTTTAAAGACATTCAAGAAGTTCGAGCATCCAATGAAGCCTTATATCTTTATTCAGACAAATATTTAGTAACAGACCATGCAATTGCTTTAACCGAGTGGATAGAAGTAATCCAAAAGGAAATTCCTTAGAATATTTAGGAGGAATCTAGTAATGTCTGAAAAAATAACTTCCCTTAACAGAAAAGTATGTGAAGAAGCACCGGTTGATTTAATTGTAAATGGAAGGAAAATGATAACTTTCATGTGTACTCCTAAGCACTTGAATGAATTGGCTCTAGGTCATCTTTTTAGCCGTGGGTTGATTAATGGAGTCGATGATGTTATGACCTTAGCTGCTTGTGATGATATGCGGAAAATATATGTCAACACAGCTAATGAATTATCAAATGAACATTATAGTCTCGGAAAACTTTCTTAAACTGGAAAAAAATGAATCATCATTTAAAATTGCTCTAGAAAAACTTCGTGGATATACTAAAAAAATGTTTGAGGAAGCAGTCCTTTATAAGGAAACAGGTGGTATGCATTGTGCAGGGATAGCAGATAAAGAAGCACTTCTAATTGTGAGAGAAGATGTTGGGCGTCATAATGCAGTAGATAAGGTTATTGGCAAAAGTTTTTTCTTAGAATTAGACTTTAATCAGAGTCTTGTTTTAACAACCGGGAGAATTTCTTCAGATATGGTTTTAAAAGCTGTAGCAGGAAGAATTCCCATAATTGCTTCTAGAAGTATTCCTACAAGTTTTGCGATTGAAATTGCTGAAAGAGCAAGTATTACAGTAGTTGGACGAGTTTTAACAAAAGAACCTATTGTTTATACACAGATGCAGAGGATTGTGTGTAACAACGAAAAATTTTGACTCAAAAAATATTGTACAGGAGAGATTAATATGTTTGGTAAGATGGTACCTATGGAATTAGTCTTAATACTGGTGATTGCACTTGTAGTATTTGGATCTTCAAAATTACCTGATATTGGTAAATCATTTGGTAAAGCCATTCGCGAGTTTAAAGATCATGCAAATAAATCTCTGAAGATATCGCAATAACTGATGATACGAAAAAAGAGAATAGGGGCTGAGCTTAAGTGGAGGAGTTAAATTTGACGATAATTGAACATCTATCTGAACTAAGAAAAAGATTGTTCATTATAGTGTCTGTTGCCCTTTTAGGAAGTATTATTAGCTATACTTATGTTGACAAACTGATCGAGTATGTATTAAAACCAGCCAGTCAGTTAGATTTTGTATATTTGACTCCACCAGAACTGTTCTTAGCTTATATTAAGATTTCTTTAATTATTGGAAAGGTACATATTTTGTCTGGTTAGATTTTAAAGCTTTAGGTTTTACTGAGGATGAGCTTAGCGAAATTATCATCAAGAAAGCGAAAGTTGCATTAGATGGTGGGCATTGCTTTGGTGAAGAGGGTAGTGGATTTATGAGGATAAATGTGGCTTGCCAAGAGAAATTCTAGAAGAATGTATGGAACGTATTGAAAAGGCTGTTAGCGAATTTAATTAATAAATAGTTAGGATATGTGGTGAGTAATCAATTAATTGATTACTACATCTTTTTTGTTAAAAAAGAACTTAGAATTAATTGTTGCAAAAATGAAACGTCTGTGCTATAGTATAAATATAAATATTTAATTATTTTTGCCAAGTAATATTTTTATTACAAAAAATCAAGGAGGGTAAATGTTATGAAAATTATATCCCGCAATCAACCTGAACAAAGGAAAATGTTTGATGAACTTATTGTAGAAAAAAATGTAATAAAAATGCTTATTTTTGGAAATGATAAAACAATAAAAAAGATTGCAGTAAAAGCAGAGAATCAGGAAAAACGTCTCGAAGATGTAAGAGGGGTTATTTGGATTCAAAGTCCAGACTTTTTAACCGAAGAGGAAAAAAAATTATTTAGAGAAGGTAATGAAGAAAATGTTGTATGTGTTTTGAATATGGATAATGAACCTATTGTGTACTTAAAGAAAAACGAAGCTAATAGTGACTTTAAATTAGATAGATCATTTTTAAAAGCACAGGAAAACTAAGAGAGGTGAAGTTTGAGTGAAAGTTAAAAATTTCACATGGCTAAGTTTACTAATATTGCTGTTTATATTAACGTTACCTTGCTACGCTCAAGATCAATTTGTAACTTTCACAGAATTTACTGAGGAAGGTCAATATATTGATTTAAATTCAGACGGTTATTTTTATAATGTTGATATCAATAGCAGTGTTGATGTGCGTTTTAATCTCAATGCTTTGACTCAAAACAATGGTATCATCAATTCAAAAAGGAGTATCGAATTACATCAAGAAATCAACACCTTAAATAGTTTATTAAAGAAAATGAATGAAGATTTAGGAGGATATCTTGAAAATATTCATAATTTAAAAGAAAAACTCGATACAAATCCAGAATTAGAAGAAAATTTTCGAAAAGCTGTTAAAGAACATGGTAAATTAATTGGTGATATTCAGGATTTCTTACTAGTGTTGGTTGGTGAAGATAAATTAGATAAGGCGCTTGAAACTCCAGATCCTTTATATACAGAGCTAGTCTTATTACTAGCAGAACAGATCGATAACCTGAAAAAAGAACTTGATCAAGAAACTTCAACTTTGTTGGAAAATAGTGAAGTTAGGGCTAAACTTTGGTGTATTCACGAATCACGTGACAAAAATCCTACAAGGATTCATTTGAAAAATTATGATGACTTGCAAATGGGGTCATTGAATCGGGTTAATAAGGTAACTTTTATGCTAACAGAAGATGAAATGGATCATTTAAGAAAAAGTATTGAGTTTCATGATGAACTTCGTCAGCAGATAGAGGAAATTTCTAAAAAGAAAATTGATTTAGATAAACTTATTAATGACTTAAAATCAGATCTTATTTCTGATATAACAAAAATGGAAAAAATGTTAGATGTTCAGGATTCTAAAAAGTTTCTTGAGGAGATTTACACTGAGTTAGAAAGTATAGCTGATAAGGAAAAAGTTGCAGAAATCAAATCAGAGTTGGATTTACTAAATAATGAGTTAAATTGGTTTATAGAAATGAAAGATAATATTACCGTAATTGTTAAGAGTATAATTTATGAAACTAATTTTGATAATATAAAATCTCAGTTTGCAAAAATTGAAGAAATAAAATCAATCATTGAAGAGGTTCAATCTGAACATATTCCTACTATCGACAATATCTTAGAAAAATTGGATGCTTCAATTGATGATGTTTCTAACGATTTAGCTGAGAAATTAGTGACAAAAATGGATGTATTTCTTGCTAATTATCTTAAAACGTGGCTAGATAGAATAAACGAAAATGAAGAATTTATCAAAATCACAGATTCCATTTCTGCTTTGCAGAGCTTGATGAAAAAATATACCATTACTTCTGTTTCTGATAATGTCGAGGATTCACCTTTAGCTGTAGCAGATAAAATAAAGGAAGTCTCGATATCTAATCTTCAATCAACTTCCATTGATATCCAAAGAACTGAAAGAAAAGAAAATGATATCTTCAATTTATACCTTCAATTAGAACGAAAGGGAACAATAATTAGTAATGAGCAGTATTCATTTAAAGTTCGAAAATATGGAATGCACAGCAAATGGGTAGGAGATCTGGTATTTGCAAAAGGCAATTGGCAGGAATATTTTCAACCTGTAACAGCAGTTTCATGGGTAATTCATTATAAGCCTCGTCAACATGATAATACATATAGTTTTGGCAATGAAGCTTTACAACTACTGAATCCTAGTCTAGGTTTAAATGCAACTATGTTTTTAAGTGATGGAGATATGGAATATGGTCTTGGAGTAACTATGACTTTATTTGATGATATTCTACAAGTAGGATATGGTTATAACCTTTCGAAGGATTGTAAAGACGGGCAAGGATATTACTTTATCGGAACTTCATTATTTGATTTACTAAATAAAGAAAGATAATCAAATAGAAAAAGCGTAGCAATCTAGATGCTGATTGCTACGCTTTTTTTTATCGCTAATTAAAGCGTTCCAGCAGGTAAAATACAAATCGGAGTAGTTTGATGAATTGTAGTTTTATTTTCTTTTATAAAAAACATTGACATAATCGTATAGAGTATTTATAATTATACTATTTAAGTGAATAAACAGATGAATAAAATGAGGTCAAGGAAGGAGAAATATGACAGCAATAATTTCTAAAACAGATGTAAAACAGGTACGGCAAAAGATACTGTCAATGTTATTACCTATTACTGCAGAAGGTATACTTCAGATGACTGCTGGATTTATTTCAATGGCTATGATTGGTAGAATAGATGAAATTGCTATTGGTGCTTTAGGTTTAAGTATGAGAATTACCCAGATCATCTGGGCATTATTTAGGGGAGTGGCTACAGGGGCTGCAGTTTTTGTAGCTCAAGCTTATGGTGCTGATGATGTAAAGAAAATTAGACATGTTATTATGCAGACGTTACTTTCATCAGTTATTTTAGTTGTATTATTCCAAATTTTTATTATTTGGAAAGCTCCTCTTTTGTTAAGAATATTTAATCCAGGGGATGAATTGATGATAAACTCAATCTTATATTTGAGAGTTGTCTCTTTAGGATTACCATTTATGGCTATCATGCTTATAGTTGGAGGAGTGCTTCAAGCAATGGGGAATGCGAAGACTCCAATGAAAATAGCAATAATAATGAATTTTTTAAACGTTGGCTTTGGCTGGATTTTAATATTTGGTAAATTTGGATATGATGCTATGGGTATAAAAGGTGCAGCCATTGCGTTAGTTATTGCTCAAATTATTTCGGCTGTGATTGGATTATATGTACTATTTGGTAGAGATGGTGTACTGAGCTATAGAAAACAAAAGGAGTTAAGATTAGATTTTAGTCAAATTAAATCCATCTATGGAATGGGAATACCAGCAGCGATGGAAGCAGTTTTTTGGCAAATATCAGCAATTATCTTGGTCAAAATTATATTAAAATTTGGTCCTGTAGCTCTTGCAGCATATCAATTAGGACTTCAAGCAGAGTCTATTTCATATATGCCAGCTATGGGCTTTGGAGTTGCTTCAACAGCTTTTATCGGGCAGGCAATTGGAGCTAAGGATCGAAGTTTAGGAAAAGCTTATATGAAAGAATTAATAAAAGGTTGCTTAATGCTAACTAGTATAAGTACAATAATTCTTATTTTTTTCCCGAGTGTAGTAATGAGACTATTAACTGATCAGGTTGAGGTAATTAATATTGGAGTAAAATATCTTATAATAATGGGACTTGTACAAATTCCTCAAAATATTGCTGGTGTTTTAAATGGTGTTTTAAGAGGTGCAGGATATACTAAAATTCCGATGATTGTTGCTGCTACAGGTATTTGGGGAATAAGAATACCTGGTGCATTTATTGTAGCATATTATTTAAAGATGGATATAAGTGCTATTTGGATTGTAATGGGTCTTGATTTGATTTTTAGATTTATTTTGAGTTTTGTCTTGTATAGAGTAAAAGATATATATAACAATGATAGTGGCGGGAAAAGTGCAGTAAATTAAAACATTTATAGTAACAAAAGTATTTTTTTAACTTGTTTTTTTAGATTTTGCATCCTTTTTCAAAAATTAATCTCTTATATACGACTTAAAAGAAGGAAATTTATTCAGGATATCGAAATATTCTAGGTGTAAAGAGATTATCGAATGGTTTGAGTTTCTATTATAATGGTTAAATTATTTTAAAAGGAAGTGAGTGTTGGTGCATATTGTTTTAATCGAGCCAGAAATTCCTCAAAATACTGGGAATATTTCAAGAAGTTGTGCAGTTACGAATACCAGCTTACATCTTGTAGGTAAACTTGGATTTAGTACAGATGACAAGCATTTAAGACGTGCTGGTTTGGATTATTGGCATCTTTTAGATATCCATTATCATGATAGTTTTGAAGAGCTTGCTAAGAATTATCCTGATAGTCAGTTTTTTCTTGCTTCGACCAAAGCTGAGAAACGACATACTGATGTGAAATTTGGTCCAAATGATTTTATTGTCTTTGGAAAAGAGACTGCTGGTATTCCTCAAGAACTATTGGACAGATATAAAGATACTTGTATTCGGATTCCAATGCTTAAAAACCCAAAAGCAAGATCTCTCAATTTAGGTAATTCTGTTGCTGTGATTTTATATGAAGCATTGAGACAGATTGATTTTCCTGAATTGGTATAAATTTTTTATAAAAGGAGTGAAATTTGATGAAGTTGGAGAAATTTTTGGCCCAACTGACAGAAATCCCTGGAGTCAGTGGATATGAAGGTCAAGTAGGGAAAGTAATTGAAGAGGCTTTTTCTCCCTATATTGATGAGATTCGCAAAGATAATTTGCAAAATGTCATTGCCTTGAAAAAAGGAACTGGTGAGAATCGTCCTTCAATTATGTTAGCAGCTCATATGGATGAGATTGGGCTGATGGTTTTGAAGATAGAAGAGAAGGGATTTTTGCGGATTACTAGTGTTGGTGGAGTTGATCATCGTACTATTTTGGCTCAGGAAGTTATCGTTCACGGTAAAAAGCCTTTACACGGAATTATTGGAGCTAAACCACCTCACTTACAAGAACCTGACGAACGAACTAAAGCTGTGAAAATGGACGATTTATATGTTGATTTAGGTTTACCAGAGGAGAAAGTTAAAGAATTAGTCCGTGTAGGTGATTTGATTACGATTCATCGAGAATATATTTCTCTTCATAAGAATCGTGCTGCTGCGAAAGCTATGGATGACAGGGCAGGAGTTGCGTTGGTTTTAGAGATGTTTAAAGAGTTGGAATATTTAAAGCATTCCGTTGATGTTTACGGTGTGGCTACTGTTCAAGAAGAAGTAGGAACTCGTGGAGCTTTTACAAGTACATATGGGATCATGCCAGATTTGGGGATCGCTATTGATGTAGGTCATGGCCATATGCCAGAAATTTTAAAGGAAGAAGATACACTAAAGATGGGTGAAGGCATTGGAATTGGCCTTGGACCTCATGTACATCCAAAAATCTTTAAAAAATTAAAAGAACTTGCTGAGGAGTTAAATATTCCATTTCAGATAGAACCTTCTACTTCTCCTAGTGGTACTGATGCCTATGCAATCCAGATTACTCAAAGTGGTGTACCAACTGCATTACTTTCAATTCCGTTGCGCTATATGCATACATCAGTTGAAACGCTGGATTTAGAAGATATCAGAACGTCTGCTAGACTCTTGGCTAACTTTATAGCCAGAATTGATAAAGAATTTGTGGAGGGATTAAAATGCTTCTAAAACGTCTTACAGAGGCCGCTGGACTTCCTGGGATAGAAGATGAGGTTCGTAATCTTATCAGAGAAGAGGTTAAAGATCTGGTTGATGAGATGAGAACTGACGCATTGGGTAATCTAATTACTTTTAAAAAAGGAAAAGTTGCGGGCCCAGTTGTTATGCTTGCTGCACATATGGATGAAGTTGGCTTAATGATAACTTATATCAGAAGCAATGGTTTACTTAGTTTTAAACCATTGGGTGGAGTTGATACAAGAGTTTTAGTATCGAAAAAAGTCTTGATTGGCCCTGATAAAATTCCTGGTGTTATCGGTTCTAAACCTATTCATCTTCAAGTACCGAGTGAACGTAGAAACGCTATTCCATTGAGTAGTTTATATATTGATATTGGTACAGAAAATAAAGAAGAAGCAGAAAAATTAGTTTCGATTGGTGATGGAGCAATTTTTGATACAAAATTTGCTGAAATGGGAGAAGGTTGTTTTAAAGGAAAAGCATTTGATGATAGAGTTGGTTGTGCAGTACTAATCGAATTATTAAAACGTGATTATGATTTACCTATTTATGCTGTTTTCACAGTACAAGAAGAGGTTGGCTTACGCGGAGGAAGTGTTGCAGCTCATGATATAGATCCTGATCTTGCAATTATTATCGAAGGTACTACTGCATCTGATGTGCCTGGTATCTCTGAACACTATCATTCCACCAGTTTAGGAGACGGGCCAGCGATTTCCCTAATGGACCGTAGCGTAATTACAGATCGCCGCCTAGTGCAAGGATTGGTAGAAACAGCTAAAGAAAACGAGTTAAAATATCAATTTAGGAGAACCAGTTTTGGTGGAACCGATGCAGGAAGCGTTCATTTGACAAAAGAGGGAATTCCTTCTACTGTAATATCTGTTCCATGTAGATATATTCATTCTCCTGTATCTTTGATGAATATAAATGACTATGAAACTTTGACTGAATTGTTGGATAAATATCTCCAGAAAATTGCTAAGGGAGGTTTTTAAAGTGAAAGAACTGATAAAAAAAATTACTGAAGCATTTGGACCATCCGGTTATGAGAGTAAAATTGTAGAGTTGATCAAAAACGAATTAGAAGGTCATGTAGATGAGATGACCGTTGACCAAATGGGTAATTTGATTGCTCATAAAAAAGGTTCTGGAAAGAAAGTTATGCTTGCTGCACATATGGATGAAATTGGTTTTATGATCACCCATATTGAAAAAGAAGGATTTTTACGTTTTACAAATATTGGGGGACACGCTCCTTATACTTTAGTAGGTTTACGGGTTGTTTTTGAAAATGGTCTTATCGGTGTTATCGATTCTGAGCGTGTTGATAGTCCTAAAGATATTAAATTTGAGAAACTTTTTATTGATCTCGGTGCTAAAGATAAGGAAGAGGCAGAGAAATTAGTTAGAATCGGTGATGTTTGTGGATTTTATAATCCAACAGTTGTTACTCAAAACCGTATGGTGGGTAATTCGATGGATGATCGGGTTGGATGTATCGCTCTGATTAAAGTAGCTCAAGAGTTAAAATCAAGTCCAAATGATATTTATTACGTATTTAGTGTACAAGAAGAAGTTGGCCTTAGAGGTGCTAAAACTTCTGCATATCGGATTAATCCTGATATGGGTATTGCGATTGATGTAACTCCAACAGGAGATACTCCAAATGGTCATAAATTAAATGTTAAACTTGGGTGTGGTGCAGCGATTAAGGTAAAAGATAATTCCATGATTACCCATCCAGTTGTTAAAAATTTTATGATTGATGTCGCAGAAAAGAATGATATTTCTTATCAGTTGGAAGTATTGACTTATGGTGGTACAGATGCAGGTGCAATTCACCTAACTCGTGAAGGAATTCCTTCAGGAACAATTTCTATTCCTACTAGATATGTTCATTCTCCATCTGAGATGATTGATTTAAATGATCTTGATGCTAGTATAGAGTTGATCAAATTTATGCTGAAAGAAGATATTAGTAAAGTTCTTTAAGTAAATAATATAAAAGATGCCTCCTGGGTAAATTAAAATTAAACTAATTTCAAAGGAGGCATTTTTATATGGTTAAGAAGAATAACAAAAAAATACCCATGGATAAAATATTGAATATCACAAAGGAATTAAACCCTGATGACCTTGAAGTTGGTGAAATGGCACATATGAAAAGAGATTTACAATCTTTGATTGAAGAAGAGGATGATTCTAATCCAGATGATGATGATTTATTGTCTAATAGAAACCTAAATTTTGCGAAAGAGAATCCCACTCATAATCCGAATCCAGATGAATTTCTTTATTTGCAAGGTTATGAGGGAGAGATGATTAGAGGACTTGCAACAGCAGAAATGAGCGATTTAAAAAAATTATATTGACTATAATTAAAGTCGAAATAATAATACGTTATTATTTCTTAAGTTTAACGACTTCAGAAGGAAATTCGAACTCACACTTAAGTTTTGAAATTAATGTAAGATTTCTATCTCATATATAGAAGAGGAGTAACTTTGCCTTCTGAAATGTCGTTAAATATTTATTATAAAAGTTTGACCTTTTACGAATTTTTTGATAACATAAATATAAGACGATGCGGGTGGTGAGAATATGAGAATGATTCGTGTTGAATGGCAGGGTTCTGGCGATACAAAATGTGAAAAGTTTTACGAGGGTTGTAAAGGTCGAATCATGTTTAGTGAGAAAGAACGCAAAGTCTTATGTTTTAATGGAGAGTTTAAAATTACTGAGTAGAATAGCATGTATCCTGATCAATAAGTCCTATATTTAGTCAGGCTATAAGTGCCTGATTTTTTTTGTGATTATATCTTTTGACCTAAATTATATAATTCCAGTACTTACAAATTAATATCAGCAGGATTTATAGATAGATCTGGTGAATAAATATATTATAAATTGTACAAGCTATTCATAATACAATTCAAGATTTTCACTTTTCTTTACACTTGTACACTGACAAAACATTGATGGAGGTATAGCACATGTTAAAAAAATGTTCTTCGGTTATATTGATGATGATACTCTTCGTTCTGATTATAAATTGCTCTACATATGCTACAATAGATAATTTACCATTGCGCAAAGGAATGTCTGGCCCTGAGGTAAAAGAACTTCAACAAATTTTAGTAGAGATGGGATTAGACATTGAAATTGATGGAGTATATGGTTTAGAGACAGAGAAAATTGTTAAAGATTTTCAACTTGCACAAGCCATTCTTCCTGATGGGATCGTAGGAGCTAATACTCTTTTGAAAATGAAAGAGGTTACGGAAAATGTTGAATATGAAGTTCAGTTAGGGGATACTCTTTCTGAAATTGCTGAGCAATTTGATATTACAACAGCTGATATAAAGTCTGCTAATAAGTTAAAAAATGATCAAATTTATGTTGGACAGGCATTAACAATACCACGTAGAGGAATTGGAGATGGCCAACAAGAACAGGTTTACAAACATACAATTCATGTTGTTCAACCTGGGGATGCGTTGTTAAAATTGGCTAAAAGATATGGAGTTAGTGTTGATACGATAAAAAATGCTAATAATATAAAAAGTCATCTGATTCAGATCGGTCAAAAGCTTGTGATTCCTTATCTACAAGTTGGCCCAAGTAAAGACTTTAGGCTTCAAAAAGGAGCCTTTATCTGGCCTGTCAATGGACGGATTAGTTCCCGATATGGAATGAGAATACATCCGATTTATAAAGATAAACGGATGCATGGTGGGATTGATATTGCTGTAAAAACTGGAACATCAGTATTGGCTGCTGCAGGTGGAAAAGTTATTCGCAGTGGATGGATATCTGGATTTGGAAAAACGGTTGTATTAGATCATGGTAATGGTGTTACTACTCTTTATGCTCATAACTCTCAACTTACAGTTAAAGTTGGAGAAATGGTTCACGTAGGACAAGTGGTTGCTAAATCAGGTAATACAGGTCAAAGTACAGGACCACATTTAGATTTTAGGATCATGATCAATGAAAAAACTGTTGATCCACTAAAGTATTTACCTTGATTATCAAAGGCTGTAGCTCCGATGCTACAGCTTTTTTTAATGTACAAGTTGTTTACATTACATTAGATGAAGAACGGGGATCATTTATGGAAAAACGTATTATGGATATTTTCGCGACATCCAGATCATATTGCGGTTCATCATTGGTAAATAGAGCTTTTCGTATGAGTAAATACCCCAAAAAATTATATTATTATACTGTACCTATAGAGGTTTTATTCAAACGTCATCCAGATTTGATTGATGGAGATGGTGAAATTACCACTGTGATAGATGTACGTCCATATCATGATACAAAGAAAGAAGCTATCCTTTGTCATCAAACTCAAAGATATAGCATTGAACGAATTTTTGATTTTGCTGGAGGAGGGCGATCTATCCCAGAGGAAGAATTATTTATTCTGGTTGATACTAAAATGGATTACGAATTAGATGGTGTGGAGACAGATTTTTTTAAAGGAATTGATTAGTAAGTACTCACTAAATTTTTTTCTTGACAAAGAGAATGAAACATAGTATTATTTAAGCATGTTAAGGCATATTAAAATTTAAATTTAAGATGTATAGAAGAGCCCAAATTGAGAATACTAAGGTTAACATCGCGGAGTGGAGCAGTCTGGTAGCTCGTCAGGCTCATAACCTGAAGGTCGTAGGTTCGAATCCTGCCTCCGCAACCAATATGTTTAAAAAGGCTATATCATACGATATAGCCTTTTTTTGTAGCTTAAAGTCGAGGTAATAACGCAGTTAGTATCTTGACTTTAATGATAATACTCATTATTGATAAAAAAGCTAAGAATCCATGAACCAATTGCCAGCGGGGTAGCTAACTTTGATACAAAAAGTGCAGCAATTCCAGCACCTATGAGATTATCGAAAAATATACAAAATATTGTAGCAGAAAGTAGAGGCAAAAATAATGAAAATTTTATCCAAAAATAAGGGACTAATTTTAACAATTTTAACTTTAGCATTACCCGCTATTATAGAGATGGCATTAAATACAGCTGTAGGAGTTGTCGACACGATAATGATCAGCCAAATTATAGGTTTGGAAGCTCTTTCTGCTGCCGGATTTGCTAATCAATTAATCTTTACAGTTATTTTTATTTTTTCGTCATTTAACGCAGGAGCAACAGCTATGATTTCGCGTAGTTTGGGAGAGAAAAATATTGAAAAATTAAATAAAGTATTGGCTCAAAATTTACTTATCAACATTTGCATTGGTTTTGTAATCACTATCGGTTCATTTTTATTTGCCTCTAATTTACTTAAGATTTTCGATGTATCTCCAGATGTTTTTCAAATGGGAGTAACCTATTTTAGGATTATTGCTGTAGGGATATTCTTTATGTTTATCTCTTTTGCAGCTAAAGCAGCACTGAGAGGAGCTAGTGATACCAAAACCCCTATGTTAATTACTAGTATGGTAAACATATTGAATATAATAGGAAACTATGTTCTAATGACAGGATTTTGGTTTTTTCCAAATCTCGGATTGAATGGAGCTGCAGTATCTACAACTGTACTACGAGTCTTAGATGCCTTATTGATGTTATGGATTCTTAAGAAAGGGAAAAATGGAATTCAGCTTAAATTCTCTAATTTAAAAATATCTAAAGAAATATTTAAACCGTTATGGAGATTAAGCAGTTCTGCAGGTGTTGAACAAATGTTGATGCAATTTTCATTTTTAGCTTCGGGAGTTATTATCTCTAAATTAGATACTTTAGCTGAAGGTTCTTTTCGTATTCTCTTAAATATAGAATCACTATCATTCATGCCAAATGTTGGAATTTCAATAGCAACTGCTTCTTTGGTAGGAAAATCTTTAGGTGAGAAAGATTCTAAAAATGCGTTACGGACAGGTTTTACTGCTAGTGGAATAGGAGCAAGTTGGGGTTTAATAATGGGTCTAATTTTTGCCTTATTTCCTATTCCAATTTTGAAATTTTTTACAAGTGATTTAACTGTAATAAATGCATCTATCAAAACAATGTATATTATGGGATTGAACCAAATTCCTCTTGCTTTTGCAATAGTATTGTCGGGAGCACTAAGAGGAGCGGGAGATACACGAGGAGTTATGGTAATTACGAGTTTAAGATTATGGTTATTATTTATACCACTTTGTTATCTTTTTATTCTAACTATGAGACTAGGTGTAATAGGCTTGTGGTATGCTGAACTCTTATCATTTATGATTTTTAACATTATTATGTATCGTCGTTTCAAGCAAATGAAGTGGGCTTCAATTGATGTATAGTTAGCAATATTGCGAAAATTTTCTGTATGGCAAAGTTTTCGTTTTTTAAGCAGGAGAATTCAAATTGTCCTAGAATCTAATAATTGGTCGATTAAATAACTTTAATAGACCTTAAAATTATTGACACTGTAATATAAATAAAGGAGCTGTTGAGAATGTCAAAGAAAATGATGGATGGAAATACTGCTGCGGCCCACGTTGCTTATGCTTTGAGTGATGTAGCTGCTATTTTCCCAATCACTCCGTCTTCTCCAATGGGAGAAATCGGTGATGTTTGGGCTGCTCAGGGACGTAAGAATATCTTTGGGCAAAAATTACTTGTGTCTGAACTTCAGTCTGAAGCTGGAGCAGCAGGTGCTGTTCATGGTTCATTAGTTGCTGGAGCACTGACTACAACATTTACTGCTTCTCAAGGTTTGCTGTTAATGATCCCAAATATGTATAAAATTGCCGGAGAATTATTGCCAAGCGTATTTCATGTTTCTGCTCGTGCGTTAGCTACCCATGCTCTTTCTATTTTTGGTGATCATAGTGATGTTATGGCAACTCGCCAAACTGGTTTTGCAATGTTAGCTTCTGATTCCGTACAAGAAGTAATGGATTTAGCTTTGGTTGCTCATTTAGCAACTTTAAAAACTAGAGTTCCATTTTTACATTTCTTTGATGGTTTCCGTACTTCTCACGAAATTTCTAAAGTTGACGTTATTGATTATGAAGATATGGCAAAATTAGTTGATATGGATGATGTTAAAGCTTTCCGTGCTAGAGCAATGAATCCAGAACATCCACAAATGCGTGGTACTGCTCAAAATCCAGATATCTTCTTCCAAGCTCGTGAAGCTTGTAATTCATTTTATGACAATATACCTGAAGTTGTTGCTGAAATTATGGAGCAAGTTAGTGAATTAACTGGTCGTCAATATAAGCTATTTGATTACTTTGGTGCTCCAGATGCAGAACATGTTCTCATTATCATGGGTTCTGGTGGTCAAGCTGTTGAAGAAACAGTTGATTATCTGGTAGCAAAAGGCGAAAAAGTTGGTTTGATCAAAGTTCGTCTGTATCGTCCATTCTCTACTGAACACTTCTTTGCTGTTCTGCCTGAGACTTGTAAAACTCTGTCTGTTATGGATCGGACTAAAGAACCAGGTTCACTTGGTGAGCCATTGTATCAGGATATATGTTCTGTACTTTATGGTAAGGAAAATGCTCCAGTTGTATTGGGTGGCCGTTATGGTCTTGGTTCTAAAGAATTTACTCCTTCCATGATCAAAGCTATCTTTGATAACATGAAAGAAAGTACTCCAAAGAATCACTTCACAGTTGGTATTAATGATGATGTAACTAAAACTTCTCTTGAAGTAAAAGACAAAATTGATACTGCTCCAGCTGGTACAAAGCGTTGCATGTTCTATGGTCTTGGTTCTGACGGTACTGTTGGTGCTAACAAGAACTCAATTAAGATCATTGGTGACAACACTGATATGTACGCTCAAGGATATTTTTCCTATGACTCCAAAAAATCTGGTGGTATCACTATTTCCCACTTAAGATTTGGTAAAGAAAAGATCAAAGCTCCTTATTTGATCACTAATGCTGATTTTGTAGCTTGTCATAACCCATCTTATATTGGTCGTTATGATATGCTTTCTAACTTAAATGAAGGTGGTATCTTCTTACTGAACTCATCATGGAGTGACGAAGAATTAGAAACCAAATTGCCTGCAGATGTTAAGAGAACAATTGCTGAGAAGAAGCTTAAGTTCTACAATATTGATGCAGTTAAGATTGCAAAAGAAGTTGGTTTAAAAACTAGAATCAATGTTATTATGCAAACTGTATTCTTTCAAATTTCTAACATTATTCCTAGCGAAGATGCTATTAAATATATTAAAGAAGCAATCGTGAAGAGTTATGGTAAAAAAGGTGATAAGATCGTTAATATGAACAAAGCTGCAGTTGACAATGCTATTTCTGCATTGCACAAAGTTGAATATCCAGCTACTTGGGCTGATGTTCAAGATGAAGCTGCTGCAGCTCAAGAAAGCAACTTACCAGAGTTCATGGAAAAAGTTGCAAATCAAATATTATCATTAAAAGGTGAAAAATTACCAGTTAGCTCATTTACTGTAGACGGTGTATTCCCAACTGCTACTACTCAATATGAGAAACGCGGTATCGCTGTAGATGTTCCATGTTGGATTGCTGATAACTGTATCCAATGTAACCAGTGTGTACTTGTATGTCCACATGCTGCTATTAAACCATATCTGGCTGAAGCAGGATCCTTGGAAAATGCTCCAGAAAATTACCAGTCCAAGAAAGCTACTGGTAAAGATAATGACTTCTTATTCACTATCCAGGCTACTCCACTTGATTGTACTGGTTGTGGAAACTGTGTAGATGTATGTCCTTCTAAGAATAAAGCTTTAGTAATGAAGCCTTTAGACGAGGTTGTTGAAGCTGAAGTTGCTAACTATGATTTTGCTGAATCTTTGCCGAAAGTTGAGAATCCTTATAAGGCTACAAGTGTTAAAGGTAGCCAGTTTTTAAAGCCATACTTTGAGTTCTCTGGTGCTTGCGCTGGTTGTGGTGAGACTCCATATGTTAAATTAGCTTCTCAATTATTCGGAGATCGCATGATCATTGCTAATGCTACTGGATGTTCTTCAATCTATGGTGGTAGTGCTCCAACTTGTCCTTATACTGTAGATGAAAAGGGTCATGGTCCTGCATGGGCTAACTCTCTCTTCGAAGATAACGCAGAATACGGTTATGGTATGGCTTTAGCTGTTGCTCAAAGACGTGACAAACTGACTGACCTCTTAACTGAAGCAAAAGAGTGTGCTTCTGAAGAGTTCAAAGCTGTTGCTGAAGGTTGGTTAGCTAATAAGAAAGATGCAGATCTCTCTAAAAAATATGGTAACGAGATTAAGAGCTTAATCGACGCTGAGATTTCTGCTGCTTCTTGCTGCCAAGATAAATTTGTTGAAATTAAAGAGAATACTGATCTTCTAACTAAACCATCAGTATGGATTATCGGTGGTGACGGTTGGGCATATGACATCGGTTATGGTGGACTTGATCATGTTCTGGCATCTGGTGTAGACTTGAATGTTCTCGTTCTTGATACTGAAGTTTATTCTAACACTGGTGGTCAGTCTTCCAAAGCAACTCCAACTGCTGCTGTAGCTAAGTTTGCTGCTGCTGGTAAGAGAGTTAAGAAGAAGGATCTTGGTTTGATGGCTATGTCCTATGGTTATGTTTATGTAGCGTCTGTAGCTATGGGTGCTAACCAAAATCAATTGCTTAAGGCTATGTTAGAAGCTGAGAAATATGAAGGACCATCTTTGATTCTTGCATATTCACCATGTATCAACCATGGTATTAACATGGGCTTAACTCAACTTGAAGAGAAGAAAGCTGTTGAAGCTGGTTACTGGCCACTTTACAGATTTAACCCAACATTAGCAAAAGAAGAGAAGAATCCATTTGCTCTCGATTCCAAAGCGCCTACTGGAAACTTCCGTGATTTCCTTTTAGGTGAAACTCGTTATACTATTCTACAAAAGCAATTCCCAGAAGTAGCTGACGGTCTCTTCGAACAAGCTGAAAAAGATGCTATAGAAAGATTAGCAACTTATAAGCGTATGGCTGAATAAGCTAATATAAATATAAGCGAGTGAGAATAATCTCACTCGCTTTTTATAGATATATATATATGTAAAAAAATAATTATATTGTCTTATAAAAGTAAATACTGACTAAACTGAAAGGAAGAGTTTAATGAAAAATGAACAGGTAGAAATAAATATCCTAGTTGAGGATACGGTTTGTAAAGATGGCTTTAAGGCTGAGCATGGGTTGTCTTTGTTGATTAAATATAGAGATAAGGAATTTCTTTTCGATACTGGGGCTGGGAATGTTTTATGCCATAATGCAGAGAAGATGGAAGTTGATTTGAATAAATTGTCAGGAGTATTATTAAGCCATGGTCATTATGATCACACAGGTGGGCTTAAAAGTATTCTTAAAGTAAATCCGAATATTCCAGTGTATGCTCATTCACAAGTTTTTGTCAAAAAATATTCACAGCGTTCTGATAAATTAGTTGAGAATGGGATGGAATTAAGAAATGATGAAATCGTAAACTTTGTTTCAGTAAATAGTTTACAAGAAATAGAACCCGGAATGTGGATGACAGGAGAAATTCCCAGGCTAAATACATATGAAAAAGTGCCGAGTAGGTTTGTTAATGTTGAAAATGGACAGGCGGTTTCTGATAGAATGAAAGATGACCAGGCTCTATTTATTGAAACTGAGAAGGGACTGGTTATTGTGTTGGGCTGTAGTCATAGTGGAGTTGTAAATATTATTGAACATATCAAGAATGTGAGTGATCAACGAATCCATGCTATCATCGGTGGAATGCATCTTTGTGATGCTGATCAAAAACAGATTGACTGGACGATTACATATTTTAAAAGCTTAGATTTCGATCTTTTGATACCTCTTCACTGTACAGGTAAAATTGCAGTTGAGAAGATGATAAAATCACTTGGAGAATGGGTGAAGATAGGGCATACGGGTGATGTTCTTAGATTTTGAGAAATTTATATTGAGGTGAGCTTATGAAATTTGAAAATTATTACGAGGTTTTGGAAGTAAATAAAGACGCATCATTCGAAGAAATCAAGGAAGCATACCGTGAAAAAATCAGAATTTGGCATCCTGACAAAAATAAGTCTAATCTCCATGAAGCGAATGAAAAAAGTATATTAATTAATGAGGCTTTTGAAATATTAAGTGACTCAGAAAAAAGAAAACAATATGATACTATGATTAAATTTACAAAAGGTAAGTCGTTTGATGAAATAAATGATCAGAATTTTTCGAAAACCTTTGAAAAAGCAAAATCATCATTAAAAGATATTAAAGAAGAAGTAGTTCTGTTATATCAATTATTTCAAGATGGTATTCAGGGGAAATATAAAATTAGCCCTATTACCCTAGGCACAATCGCAACTGGTTTACTCTATTTGATCAGTCCAATTGATTTGATATTTGATTTTATTCCAATAATAGGTTTTGGGGATGATATTGCAGTTCTCGCTGTAATAATAAGATCACTATCGCATGAGCTTCAAGCTTATAAAAATTGGAAAATGAGTGCATAACAGCCCAAATGGGCTGTTTTCATTTTAGAGTTTTTGCTATTTTACACAGATTTCTTTCATCTTCAGATTTTACTAAGTGTGCTACTTTTATTTTGTCCATTTGATAACCTCCTAAGTTAGTCTGTATTAGTATTGCCACAGTTTTTGAATTTTAGTGGTTTATTTTTACGGTAATTAGGGAATAAATATATCAGGCAAGGAGGTGAATGGAATGAATAATGCGACACTGATGGCCATAAAAATTGACAATCGCTCTGAAGATGCACCAAAATTTCAAGATTTGATCACTAAACATGGTTGTATAATTAAAACCCGCTTAGGTTTACATGAAGTTGGTAACTGTGCTAACGAAGGATTAATAATGTTACAACTAGACGGAAATAGTGGAGATATAGCGGCATTGGAGACAGATATTAATGCTCTTCCTACTGTTAAGGCACAGTCGATGAATCTTGATTTTTAAACCACTCAGATTGAGTGGTTTTTTATTTTGGGTTTCTAAGGGATTATACGCTTTTTAAAGTTGGAAAAGTAGCCATAGCTGGTGTGTAAATGTTGAACTTAAATAAATTAACTGACTATCATTAGTATTTTAAGAATGTACAAATAAAAAGGCAGGAAAACAAAAAAAATGTAGAAATACTAAATTAAAGTAATTTGCAATTTACACACCAGTGTGATCGTTTAAAACTAATAAATAATTGGGAGTGGTAATATGGCAATTCAAATTAATGATATTTCAATGATATATGCTAGGAAGGTATGTGCTCTTGAACATTTGAGTGTTGATATAGGTGAAGGGGTATTTGGGCTTTTGGGACAAAATGGTGCAGGAAAGACCACTCTTATGCGTATTTTGGCTACTTTACTTGAACCAACTAGTGGCAGTATATCACTTTATGGTGTTAGTCTGTGTAAAAAGAATTATGATGAGATCAAGCGAATGATAGGGTATCTGCCACAGGATTTGGGACTATATCCAAATTTGACTGTAAGAGAAGCACTGGATTATATGGGAATTCTCTCTCAAATGCCGAAAAAGTTGCGAAAAGAACGTATAGAAATCCTACTTGAACAAACGAATCTTTTACTACATGCGAATAAAAAAATACGAAAACTTTCAGGAGGTATGAAACGAAGAGTTGGTCTTATTCAAGCGATGCTTAATTACCCAAAAGTGTTAATTGTTGATGAACCCACTACTGGACTTGATCCTGAGGAACGGATTCGAATACGTAATCTACTGAGTAGTTTTTCACAAAATCGTACTATTATATTCTCAACACATATTGTTGAAGATATAGCTTGCACTTGTGATAATATTTGTATACTGGAAAAAGGTAAGGTTAATTATATGGGTACTGTTAATGACCTATTAGAACAAGCAAAAGGTAAGGTCTTTACATGTCTGGTGCAAAATGAGAGTGATTTAATTAAGTTAAAGAATGAATATCAGGTTATATCTAGTATCTATACTTCAAAAGGAATTCAAGCACGGTTTATTTCTTGGGAAAAACCACATTTTTCATGTGAAGAGATTGATGCCACTATGGAAGATGCTTTTATTTATTCTACAGGGAGGAACAACTTATGATTGAAATAATGTGGTTTGAAGCAAAACAAACATTTAAAAACATAGCATTTTTGATAGGTGCTGTTTTTTTGTTATTTACTATTATATATTTGTGCAAGCCGTATATAAATTATTTACCTCCTAAGTCAGAACAAGATTTGATACAAATTGTAAAGGAAACTGGTGATGAAGAAGATGCACATATACCTGTAAGGAAAGAAGAACGTTATGATTTTGCGGTTGAATGTCTAAAAGAAAACTTAATAAAAAGTGGAATGAAAGATGAGACAATAAAAAATATTATCGACAAAATATATACAGAAAATATGTCCTTTGATGAAATAGATATATATTTGCTAGAGGAGTGTAGGATATCGGGTGCTTCTAATAATTATATTCGTGCTAAATCGAAAAGAGCTTCATTGGAAGAAACAAAATTATTTATCGCTAATGCATTAGAAAAAGAACCTTTTTCTGCTTATTTTGCTCAAAGGTATGCAGATCTATTAGGGATATTATGTGTATTTTATGTTTTGATGATTTTCCCTTTTTTATTTGGGTCAGATTTCAAAAAAGATATGTGGGACTTACTACATACAAAGTCAATAAAACCATGGAAATACGTATTAGGGAAAACGTTGGGAGCTTTGTTGGCAATTTTATCTGTTTTAGTATTAGTAGGTAGTGTTTTTAGCATTTGGTTGCAGATTAAAGGGGCTAATTTTTTGCTACCTATAAACTTCTTTGATATATGGAAGTATACTGCATGGTGGGTATTGCCTACTGTGTTGTTTAGTACATTTTTATTGGTAGCGTTATCTTTGAGCTTTCGTACTGGAATAGCAGCAGTTCCAATTTATATCGCCTATTTTCTATGGAGCGGTATGCCACACAAATTATCAGACGGTAGCGTCTTTTTACCGGTAAATCCTTTTTTTATGTATATTAGATACCCAAAACTTCTGTTTGAGGATGTAGATGTAGCTCGGTTAGAAGCAATATTTGTAAATCGTATGACCCTTATTTCCCTTACTATTGTTCTTGTTTGGGTAAGCATTAAAGCATGGGAAAGGAGAATAAAATGATTGGTTATCAATTACGTATCTTTTTTTCACCCTACAAAACAGTTTGCACAATGTTACTTATTTTAGTGTTACCATTTGTTAAAAGTGTTTCTATGTTTGATGCAATTGGAAGAGTTATGGATACTAATTTAGTATGGGCAGCAATAGTTATGTGTACAGATGTGTATACTTTGGAGCTGCACAACAATACTGCGGAAACGCTATACTTAACTAAGAAAAGTAAACTAGGAATTATATCTATAAGAATTATGCTGGCTTGTATTTTCATATTGCTACTTGCTCCAATTTCTTTTTGGAGTTTTCTTTGGCAAGAACCAGGCACTTCGTACGAAAATATTAGCAATATGTCGCACTTCATCCAATCAATGATTGCTTTTGTTCCAACTATATTGTTTTTTGGTATTTTATCTATGACAGCAACAAATATAGTTCATAATACGTGGATAGGGATGGCTATTAGTATAATAGTATGGACTATTTATATGAAATTATCTTTTTTAACTTCTATTTTTAATATATTTGCATTTGGCTCAAGACTTCCAGAGTGGCAAACTAGCAAAATTTTATACTTTTTTATTGCATGGGGTCTTTTATTTGCAAATAAAAGACTAGTTGAAAAAAGTCCTTGTAGGTAATATATTCTCAGTTCATAGGAGACTGAAAGGTAGCTGTCATCTATATAAAAAGGAATTTTTCTTCTATATACTTACATAAACTTCTTTGAATGGAATGAATAATTCGATACGGATGGCTGTAATTTTAACGGGTTTTGAAAAAAAGAAGCTATAGCCGCTTTGGAGGCAAATGTTAATGCCCTTCCTACAGCTAGGGCTCAATCTATGTATTTGGACTTTTAACGACATTTCAGAAGGCAAAGTCCCCCTCCTCTATAGGTGGGGCTATAAAGATCTAGAATAATTTCATAACTTTAGTGGGAGTTCAAATCTTCTTCCGAAGTTGTTGAACTTAAGAAAGAATAACGTAGTTGTATTGGGACTTTAAACCACTCAATTTGAGTGGTTTTTATTTTGGGTTGAGCTTAACTAATATTGTTGTAATCTAAGACTTAGTTAAGTAGAAGACTTAATAGTAATATGATCTTGGAAATATTTAAAATTTTAATAAAGAGTATTTAGGAAGGAAATTTTGTGTTGATGAAGAATATATAATAAGGTGGAAAAACGCTGTTTTCGCAAATACCCTATTTGGAAATAAAAACCATGGAAAATTAAGGAGCTAATTTCGGACAAAATCAAAGCAATTTGGAGTATTTGAAAGTTATATGCAATAATCGTGATAAATATGATTATAACTTAACAAAATTGCTAATAATGAAGTTTGTTTGGCATATATAATGTCAAATCAAGTTCGCAAATACCCCCGGTTTTTCTACAGAAAAGTGATTTGCGAAAATTCCAGCAAAAATTCTGATATGTTATTTGTATGAACCGCGAAATGACGCCGTTTAATCGTGCTGTTTGTTGCGGTTACAATCTAGACTCCGCTAACTAGGAGACTGAAAGCTTCGTTCAAGTTGATGTGTTAATGCGTTTGCTACATTAAGTTACAATCTAGACTCCGCTAACTAGGAGACTGAAAGGAATTCCACACTGTATTCAATCAAATTTTAAACCTCCCTAGTTACAATCTAGACTCCGCTAACTAGGAGACTGAAAGTCGTTGAACCAGTTCCAATATCAACCTTCAAAGAATACGTTACAATCTAGACTCCGCTAACTAGGAGACTGAAAGGCAAGATTAAATCTGCCACTTGCTCCTTTTGCAATAAGTTACAATCTAGACTCCGCTAACTAGGAGACTGAAAGCTTACACTGTTCTTCCCAAACTCGTCTGACCATGCGGTGGTTACAATCTAGACTCCGCTAACTAGGAGACTGAAAGGTACCGTTACTACCTTCCTTTTGATCGGAAGAAAAGAGTTACAATCTAGATTCCGCTAACTAGGAGACTGAAAGCCCTGTGAAGAATATACTTTGTTCTTTACATGTATGTTTACGTTGACTAAAAATCAAAAAAAGAGATCTATTTTAAGTATAACTGGCAAAAGGTGACCACTTATAAAATTAGTTACCTGATCACTCCTCAATAGTTTTAACAACATCACAAGATAAAGTTGTTAATCAATCAACATTTCTATTGACTATTTCTCATTTTTAGTATAAAATGTTGTTATAACTATTGAGGAGGTAATAAAATGCTTAAATCGTGTTTTGAATTTAAAGTATTGGCTAAAAAGATTATTGATTTTAAGAATGAAAATAATCTTACATTTGAGAAAATCGGAAGAGTTCTTGAAGTAGATAAGAGCCATGTATATAGAGTTATTAACATGGAGACATATCCTTCTTTACCCTTCCTCATTCGTCTTGCAGAATTCATGAATCTACCTTTATATGCTCTTTTTCTTCCACCTGTAGAAATGATAAGACAGGAATTTGCTGAGCAAGTGAACTTACGTATAAAAGAATTAGGCTGGAATTACGAGGAATTGGAAGAGAAGACTGGTATTGCACAGCTAAGATTGATGGATATTGTTGGGGGGAACTCATCACCTACACATGAAGAATCAAAAGCCCTTTGCACGGTATTAAAACTGGAACAAGGAATCAATTATTTAGAAGTAAAACTAAACCTAATAAAAAGTCTTTTTTCTGACCTCGATTTAAAAGATAATCAGATAGAAAATATTTTGCAATATATTAAAAATAATCTAAAATGATTCTAAGCTAAAAAACTCCCTAGATTTCTCGAAGGGAGTTTTTTCTATATATAAGAATTCATTATTGACAAAATTAACAAAAATAATTATAATTAGCTTGTAGTAAAAAAATAAAAGGAGTAAAGAAAAATGAAAGATATTATGTTTTCAATTTTCAATTTTAAAAAGACAGTCAAGATATTTTTAATTACACCTGGCAAGAGCTTTCTTTCAAGATCATAATATCATATTTTTAGATGAACCTTCCAGTAATTTGGATGTTGAAACAAGAAGGAAATTAAAAGATTATATATTGAGTTTAAAGGAGAAGAAAGTCTTCTTGATTATCAGTCATGATGAGGATTATACTGAGATTGCAGATAGCATTATTAATATAAAAGGTAAAAAGCTTAATCAAAAGATCGAAACAGTATTTTTAAAGAGTTGAATGTGAAATATGAGTCTGATAGTGTGAATAATATTAATCAGGATAAAAACTTCGAAAAAAATTTTGGAGTTTTTATTTTTTATTGAGAAAAAAACCAATTAAAAAATTACAATAAAGAGGATTTAGTAATAGTAACAAAGAATACAATATAGATGTCATTTGTATGAATATAGTTTTATCTGGTGAAAGTGAGGTTATGATGATGGAGTTTCACTTAATAACTCAAAAAAATGGAATAATTACAGGTGGAATAAGTAAAGAGAATAAAGCAAAGGAAACAGGATTTATTGGCTCGCTACGGTGGTGGTTTGAAGTAATTGTAAGAGGTTTCGATAGAAAAGCATGTGACCCCACAAAAGATAAAAAATGTATATACAATGGTAACAAAAATATGATTTGTCCGGTTTGTGATTTTTTTGGGTGTACAGGTTTGAGTCGAACATTTCGTCTAGAAATAACAGAATCTAATGACTATATAGTAAAAATTACTTCTTTATATCCTGAGAAAACTAATGAAATAGAAAGCATCTTTAAGGTATTAATGACTTTTATTAGCAAATATGCAGCATTTGGTGCTAAAACTCAAAGTTGGAATGGTGTAGCGAGAATTGTAACTAATATTGAGCTCACAAAAGAAGATGTAAATATATTTTTTGACTTCATTAAAAGACTTCCTGAAACAAATAATCCACTTGGCATACCAAATTTAAAAGACTTCTTTTTTGTAATCTTTGCAGAAAAAGAAAGGTTATACGGTATTCGCAAAAGAATTAGGACTATTTTAAGTACAGAGTTTCCTGAAACTGATTATGAAAATTATTTGATGGGTTATGCAAGGGGAAAAAATAAAAAGGCTTCAACTATATTTGTGGGCAATCTTGAAAGTAAACGTATATGGGGTTATATACCAGAGACGAAGTTTAAAAAAGATAGAGAGAAAATTTTAGAGTTAATTATTGGAAATTCGAATATAGGAATAGAGGAATATATTGATTTTCGAAAAAAAGATATTGAAGTTTTTTTTAGAGAACTGGGGGGAGAATAATTTGAGAGATTTATATCGAACATTTAAGGATGAAAGGATTAATTTATCAAACATCTTACGTAAAAAAAAGAATTTTAAATCAAGTAATGATGCTTACTTTGAGATACTTTTTAAATCAGGCTTTATTTTTAATAATATTGAGTTTAGTAATGACAAAGATAAATTTCGTGATAAATTAATGTCTTACAATAAGAATAATAAAGAAATTTTAAAAACTTTTAAGCACGAATTAGAATGCCCCCTCAATCCTCAAGACTTACCTCCATTATCTGGCTATTTCAAGATAAATTTTATTCTAAAAAAGCCTTTCATAAGTAAAGATGATAATTTGTTTTATTTTTTAGAAAATCCAGTGATGAAAGAGTGGAACTTTCAGGTTCCAATGGTTCAGGCTTCAAGCTGGAAAGGTAATTTCCGGTGGATGGGGATAAAACTACTTGCAAAAAAGATATATGAAAAGAATTCTTTAAGCAAGGAAGAAAAGTTTAATCATAGACTTTCGCTGATTAAACTTTTTGGTGATGAAAATGATGCTGATAAAAATTATCTTGATGGGATCTTTAAAGATAAGAAGTTAGAAGAAGATTATCAAATTTTCCTTCAAGCAAAAACCTTTGATTCAACACTAAGTTATCGTGGTAGATTGAATTTCTATCCGACTTTTTTTGACGATATAGACTATGATGTGCTAACTCCTCACGATCGTGAAACCAGGACTCCAAAACCTGGCCCGATATTTATTGAAATTGTGCCAGAAGGTACGAAAGGAACTTTACATTTTCTATATCATCCATTTGATATTTTATATTTTAAAGGAAGAGAATTATCAAAGGAAGATTATGATGAGATTATGAATGATATTAGACTTATCAAGGAAATTACTTCTGATCTTCTATGTGAATATGGTTTTTCAGCCAAAAAGAGTAGTGGTTACGGAGTAGTTGATTCAGAAAAGCTTAACGGTATTTTTCTAAGATATGGTGATGATAATTCTCATGAATTAGATTTTAAGGATGATCATTTTGGCTTAAAAGAGGTGTTATTTGATGGGAAAAGCTAAACTGCAGAAATATAGAAAATTTCTGGTGACTTATGAGATGCTAGCATTACTTCACGATATAGGAAAACTAAATGATAGTATTATAGTAGATGAAAAAATTATTCATCCATTTATGTCTCATATTAAAGTGGCATTAGAAGAATTTAAATTTGAGTATAGTTCAAATCGTGGAGTAAAAAAAGAATATGTACAGAAAATGCTTGCTAATAAATCGGATGTAGAATTTGATTACGACACACAATTCCCTAATTTTAGGGAACTAATGAAGACGGATTGGTCAGAATTGATGATTGATTGCCCTGATAGAATACTTACATCATTAACAGGAAAGAAAGAGTTTAATCGAATAGGTCAGGTTGCAACTCATCATCAGTATAAAAATTATGCAATGCCTAATTCTATTTTAGAATTGCTGACCTGTGAAGCAGATAGTCTGGATGCTGCAGAAGATCGAACATATTCTCCATTTGGAACAAAAGGGTTGCCAGGTTTTTATGTAAGCAGTCCTTTTGGGAGAGAAATTGTAAGAAGTGAAAATGAAGAAAGAGACAAAGAGTATAAAAGTAATTTGGAACTACGGCTTGAAATATATCAAAAAATAGATGAAATTATTAAAACATATGGCAAAGGAAAGATGTTTTTATGTGATGCTAGTGATGATGAAGTTAAAGAATGTCGTCAAAAAATATATGATTTAAAAGATTATTTTAGTAAAGTTGCAGCAATGACAAGAATTCCTGATAATGATACTACTCTTTGGAATCATTCTTTTATGACTGCTTCAATTGGAAAAGCTTTGATAGGGAATTTTTTACTTAGAGATGAGGATGAGAAAGATGAGATAGCTGAGATTTTTACACAGTTAAAAAACATTAAAAGAAATAAAGAGGAAAAAAGTAAGGAGAAAAAAGAAAAAAACAAAGGTAAAAATCATCAAAATGAAAAAGAAAATAAACCAAAAGCCTATTTTATAATTCATAAAGATAAGTTAGAAATTAAAAAGAACTTAAAAAACGTAGATAAAGATAAAGAAGAATATATATTAGAAAATAAAAATTCCTACAAAATTCATTTTAAAGATAAAAACAACAAGGAAAAAATTTACTATAGTGTAGTTACAACCTATTCAAAGAATAAAAGTTGTCCATCCAAGACACAGATAGGGTTCCAGACAAATCGTGGTGAAACTAAGGATGTACGTTATTTCTATTTAAATGAAGTTTTCGGAAGTGGTTGGAAGATTAACATAATGGACTGTCTTCTTGGGACACCACATGTTTTGGCAGTTCAATTTCCAGGAAGAGAATTTCTGACTAATGTTTATAGATTACCTGATTTTATTGCCCGTGAAAAAATTATGGAGGATATCAGGGGAGAGATAAAAGACTTACTGGAGTTTACTATCCCGGTTGGGAATTGCGTTTTTGAAGATATCAATGGAATGTATTTTTTGGCTCCTGATTTGAATCTTGATAAAGAATTGATAGAAGAGATTACAGTTGAAATTGAAAATATTTTTCAAAGAAAAACTCGTGATTTAATAATGCCTACTGTCTTACTTGAACCATGTGATTTGTCGAAAAAGAAGTTTTTGATTGGTCCGACAATAACAATGTTAAGGGGAAGATATGAGAACAATTCTGAATTGGAGATAACACCCTACAAAATGCAAAAACTTAGAATTCCAACATGGACTGATCAATGGACACAAGGATTAAAAGAAGAAATCTGTGTTGTTTGTGGAAAAAAACCTGGTAAAAAAGATAGTTATAATGATATTATTTGTTCTGATTGCAAAAAGTGGCGTTTTGAAGCGATAGAAAAGAATATCGAAGTTAAAATGATTGATCAAATAAAAGACAAAAATGACCGAATTGCTTTACTGGTAGGAGAAGTTGGCCTATATGATTTATGGTTAGATGGTAGTTATGTAAAAACAACGACAAATTATCGATATGATTATAAGAAAGATGATATTTCTGATGGCGAAGAAGAAATCACAGCTGCGGATTTAGTATTAAAAACCAAAGAACCTTCTCCTGCTAGATTAATGAGAATTATTGAGGAAATAGATGAGTTTATTGGAAAATTAATAGTTCGCGATAATTTACCAGGACTAAATGGAATTGTTATGAGAGGTAAACTGAGTGAAAATTGTAGCGGATATTATGAACATCAACTGAATATGGCAATATTAGATAAAATATTATTGAACAATCTAGATAAATATTGTGGTATAGAATGCAATATGGAAAAGACTTATATATCAGAGTTATCCCAAACGATTAAAAATCGGTTCACTGATCATGGCAAAGGAACTGTGGAGATAATTTGTCAAGAGGAGGATTTTGAATTTGTCTTTTCTTATCCTGAAAAAATTCAGCTTGGTGACAAAGAGTTTTCGATATTATGGAGAAAATTATTCGAAGACTATTGGAATGAACTGAACTCTTTAAATAAAAATTTTATAAAAAAGAAGAGTAGTAATCGCAAAGATAAAATAAGTATCAGGACAATAGACGAAAAAACTGTTAAAAAATATCGAGTAATTTACACTAAAGCTGATCAGTTTATGATAATATTACCAGCAGATCAGGCAGTAGAAGTTGCAAAGGATCTGGAAATGGAGTTTAATAAGCGTTTTAATAAAGTTCAGGGTAGATTATCATTGAATATGGGCCTTATACTTGCTGATTGCAAATATCCATTGTATTTAGTCTTAAAAGCTGGAAAAGTTATGATGGAAAATATTAAAATGATGTTTCCTGAAAAACAGGTAAAAGTTAATAAAGATTTGGAGATACATGCTAAAGGATTATCTGGAAAAATAATGCAGGCAGATACTTTAAAGGATGATAGTGTATTGAAAGTAGAGATTGGTTTTGAGCAAGAACCTTTTAATAAAGATACAACAGAAGTTTTATTTAACCGTAAGATTAAACCATATGAACCTTATCAAGATAATGAAAAGGGAGAATATGATCTCTTTTATCCATATTTTTTAGATAAAGATGGAAAAGGCATGAAAGTAATTTATATCTCAGATGAAGAAAAGTACGAAATTTCTGGAGAGTTAAAGAAACGTAAAGAAGCATATTTGGAAAAAAACAAGGAGAAAAATAAAAAAAGCAATAAGAAAAATAATAAAAAAACTAAAAAAGAAATTAGTTTATCTGATGACTTTAAAATTACATCTGAACATTTTGAACACTTAAAGAATCCAGAAATTATTTATGCTCCTAATACGATTGATTTTGAGAATTTGATTACTAATGGAAGTCGTTCAGGGTTGAATTTGGAATTTAAATCATCTGTAGGTAAACGTAAGCATTATATAAGTGATAAGTTTAGAGTTAGGCCTTATCTGGCAAATAATTTATGGGAATTGGTATCATTAAAAGCAGAATTTCTTAGAGAAAACATAAGTAGTGGAATCCTTGTCAGATTGTCGCAGGCATTTTTATATGAAATAAGTTTTATTGATAATTTTAAGGAAGAAGAGATTTTGCTGGATGGTATAATTGATATGTTGATCGGTAATATTAGTGATTTAAAAAATCTTGATGCTGCTGTTAAAGATAAGTTAAGTAATTTGATGAAGACAGGCCAAATCTTTGATCTGGTTGAGTTGTGGAGTACTTTGAATATTATTTAATAACATCTTTGGGTAATAACATAGTTATTACCCGATTTTGAGGGGGTTTTAATGTGAGTAGTAGATCATTTAAAGAAAAAACTTACTTAATGAAAGCAATAGATCCTATACATGTTGGTAGTGGAGGTTATCGTCTTGGTAGAGTTGATAATACAGTGATAAGAGATTATGATGATGTTCCAAAGATTCCAGGTACTAGCATAGAAGGTGCTACAAGAGCTTATGTTGCTATGCAACGAGAAGAGGTAGGTCGTAATTGTGCTGGGAAATCTAACTGTGGTGAAAGGAGAAAAGATTGCCCTGTATGTGCTATTTTTGGTTTTTCTGATGGTACTAAATCAAGAAAAGGTATAGCTAATTTTTATGATGCCAGGATTCTCCTCTTTCCAATAAAAACAATGAAAGGTGTAGTTTGGATAACGACAAAAAGTAGGATGGAGGAGTATTTAGGTAAACCAGTTGAAATTAATGTTACAGATGAAAAAGTAGTGTCTATTAACAAAGAATTTAAGGAAAAATTAAATTTAGGATGGATTCTAGCTGAACTTGATAATACTCAGGGATCAATACTAGAAACAATAGATTTTGTGGATTTGCCTGATTTTATTTTTAAAAATATAATTTTTGTGACCGAAAAAGTATTTACATTAGTTGTTAATGACAATTTGGAAGTTAGAACTTCTGTTTCTATTGACCCAAAAACTGGTGCAGCATCCTCAAGTGCATTATTCACATATGAAGCTATTCCTCGGATGACAGTTTTTTGGTTTGATGTTGTGTACTCTCATCCTAAGAATTATGGTATTGAGGTTTGGAAAAACGAAGAAACTTCTTTGAAAAGTGTTATTGATCTAACAGAAAAAGGAATGAATCTGTACGCATCTCTAGGCCTTGGAGGTATGTCCACTCGTGGCTTTGGTAGGACCAAAGTGATAAATAATTTTGATAAAAATGATGGGAAGGTGTAGATGGATGAAAAATATAGAACAATCCTCTGCAAAAATTGGTTTTAAGTTAGTAGAAAAGTGTTTGAGTGATGAAAACAGTAAGGGTGCTTCTGAAGAAGTCAGGAATATTGTAAATAAAGCTATGGGTATCTTACAACAAAATGGTATATATGCTTTTTTTCTATGGTTGGAGTACAATGGACAAAAGAACAAGCAAACAGAAAAAATTCATTACTATTCAATGGTGATGTTGAAAGAATATGATTTAACTGTTGAAGAAGTCAAAGTAAAATTAGAGGATCGGGTAGAACAAGTTAAAGATTTAATAAATAAAGACTTTAGTATTGATGAATTATATTTTATGAAGAGTATCTTACAAAAGATGCTTACCTATGCTCTTTATAAAGCTAAATCAATTGTATCTACAGGTGATAATAATGGAAAATAAATTTGAAGTATTAAAAATCAGCCTAAAACTTAAAACACCATTACATCTTGGTGACTTTGAAAGAGGGGTTTTCGCTAGAACAAAACGATATATTCCTGAAAAAAATTTATGGGCTGCCCTAACATCAGTAATTACAAAAGATATTATGAAAGAATATAGTCCTGAACTATATCGGGTAATTGGAGCTATTGTTAAAGAGAGATGTAAATTTTCTTATTTTTATCTGGATGATGTAAACGAGGAGAGAATATATTTTCCTTATTATAATAACAGTGGATTTCAGTATCTAAAATGTAGTTATGATTTAAAGAAAAGTGAGACAATTTCAGCAAAAGAATTTGACCATAGATATATTGATTCTCAAATAATGACAGCTATAGACCATGATAAGTTTTCGCATAAAGATGAGAGCCTGCATGAGGAAGAATTTATTTATGCAAATAATATAGCCATGACTGGATTTTTATATTTCAAAACTGCTAATGTAGCTTTGAGTGAGTTAATAAAGAATAAGCCAGCAAAAGATATAGCTTTAATCAATAAGTGCTATGATGACAAAGGAGATCTAAATTTTAATCAGGCTCAACTAAAAGAGTGGATTAAATTGTTAGAATACGAAGGTATAGGCGGTCATAGAAAGCGCGGTTTTGGCAAAATTCAAGTCATAATCAATGAAGTGACAGAGAAAGAAACATGGTTTGATGAAGAAATTGAATTAGGTAATGTAAACCAAAATGATACATTAATAAAAATTGTTCATTTTCTTAAAGACATAAATAGGGAATTTCTTAATGAAAACTCTGAAATAAATAAATATCTTTTATTGACACCAGTTTTCGAAGATCAATTAGAAGAGCTAGTAGGTAAGGTATCTTTTTATGGAGATATTAAACCACTTGTCGGTCGGGAATGGACTGAAAGACGCGATGGAGCTGGACAAAGCATTACCAGTCAAGTTGCAGCAGTTGTGGGTAGTACTTTTTCATTAATAAGTGAGGCATTCTGATAATTGTGGGTATTTAAGTTTGTAATGAAGAAACTAACTAAGTAATCAGTATCAAAACTCCAGAAGTAGTTCTGGGGTTTTTTAATTTGGTAAGATTTAATGCCTGAGAAAAAAATTATTAAGGAGGAAATTGCGTGTTGATGAAGAACATATATAAAGATAGGAAATGCACGTTTTCGCAAATGCCCTATTTGGAAGAAAAAACCATGGAAAATTATGGGGATAAATATGAATAAAATTATAGATATTTGCAGTAAATAGATGCAATAGATACTGAACATGAGAAATACAGAAATAATTTAGGGAAATAGTAATAAATGAACTATAGCGAGTATATATAGCGTTCAATCAAGTTCGCAAATACCCCCTGCTTTTCAGCAGAAAAATGATTTGCGAAAATCTAAGTAAAGATTATGATATTTTCAGGTTATGAACCGCGAAATGATGCGGTTTAGTCGTGCTATTTGATGCGGTTACAATCAAGACTCCGTTATCTAGGAGACTGAAAGACGGTTTAGATGGTTGTTGAAAAAAAGTCGCCCATCCCGTTACAATCAAGACTCCGTTATCTAGGAGACTGAAAGTCATTTGCTTTGATTCCATTTCCTCCGCCCAACTTAATTAAGTTACAATCAAGACTCCGTTATCTAGGAGACTGAAAGCATTTATAGAAATGATTTTGAGGGTATTTGTGGCGCGAATTGTTACAATCAAGACTCCGTTATCTAGGAGACTGAAAGCAAGCAATTCGGGTGTTTGCAAACTCTGGAGCCTACTGTTACAATCAAGACTCCGTTATCTAGGAGACTGAAAGAAGGGAGAACACCTCCTCACCAGTAATTTTTTCACCATGTTACAATCAAGACTCCGTTATCTAGGAGACTGAAAGTTTAATCCCTCATACGAGGGATATTTTTTTTATGTTTCCTTACAATCAAGACTCCGTTATCTAGGAGACTGAAAGTTTTTTCTCACTTCTTCAACAAATTTCACAAAATCCTGTTACAATCAAGACTCCGTTATCTAGGAGACTGAAAGTTTTTTCTCACTTCTTCAACAAAT
>DAOVRZ010000169.1:0-6577 GCA_030627905.1 Halanaerobiales bacterium | reverse complement strand
GTAAAAGTAAAGCAAAAAGTATCTGGTTGCTTTAGGAGTAAATCTGGCGCTGATACATTCGCAACAATTATGTCTTATATCGGAACTGCTAATAAACATAAAATCGATGCTTTTACTGCAATAAAGGCGGCAGTAACTAATCAGTCAAAAGCTTTACTTTTTAGTTAGCAACTGAATAGTTACAAAAAAACAAGCCATTTTTTAGTCAATGACTTGTTTTTTTAATACATTAACTACCAGTGTTTTAAAGTGGTCTCTCAGAAGATTAGGATCTTTTATATTTATTCCGACTAATCACTATTCCCATGTTTTTCTTTTTGAATCATATACACGAGACTCTCCTACAGTTGTTCCAAACCAAATAATATAATGATCTTCAGATACTTTTTCATAATATACAGTATTATCTTCTGACTCTTTAATTCCTATCTCTTCTAAAGAATTTGGATACCTTCCAACACTTGAATGAAAATTTTCTACATGATTTATTATTTTTTTTGCTTCTTGATATTCAAATATATAGGTACATTGAAAGAAAATATAAATCGCCAAACATATCAATATTATAAATGATAGTTTTTTAATATCTTTAACCGTTTTCATTTCTTCCCCCTTAATATTATTTTGTAAACATCGGTTTGGTTGTATAACTACAGGCCAAAGGATCATCTTTAGAATCTTTTTCAGGTATATCTGCCCAATTTGGTGATTCCAAAGGTAATGTAGCACCAAAACCATTTAAAAAATTCGCAATCTGTTCAGATAAGCTTAATCCACTAGTTACATCAAAATATCCAACTGCAAAAGTAGCTCCCATCAAATCGGTTGGCAAATCTTCATAACTATATGCACTCCAATTAGATCTAAAAATATCTAATGTCTCCTGTCTATAACCTTCTTGCATTGCTTCTCCAATTGGATTTTTATCACCTTGCAATTTATGAGTATATGCTCTACCTGCATAAAAAAGAAAATGAACCATATCTATCCATCCTTTTTTAAATGTATAAATATACCGTCCTTTCTTCTGATTAAAATAAGGAGTAGTTAATGGCTTTAACCCCATAAAACCACCAGTCTTACCCAAGCGTAATAATGCTTCCTCAGCATCTTTTCCAATAGTCAACCCTATCTTACTTGTACTATTATCCATTACCTCTTTAAATTCCGCAACAGTACCTGCTTGATGTCTAGTTGGTTGAAGTCCATTTCGATCTTTATAAGTTAAGGGACAATTACTACAATATCCATACCAATTCGCCCCATCCTTTACAGGATCCTCACTAATAAACCTTCCAACCGCAGGATCATAATACCTTGCATTAAAATAATGCAATCCCGTTACTCCATCATCTTCTTTACCAGTAAACTTATATCTCTCATCACTGCTTACAAAATCACTACCAAAAGGTTTATACTCGCTATACGTACAATTTCCACTCTCATCCATCACTATCCTTGTACTTCCAAGATGATCTGTGAAATAGTACCATTTAGCATTACCTTCAGCACGAGCTATCCTCTTACCGCCCATATTAAGATAACTTACCTTACTCAGTGGACTGCTTAAATTGGAATTACTATATATTTCTTCATAGATTGGCTCATATCCTGTACCATAAACATAAATCGTGGTTTTATTCGTTACATTATCAACCTTCTTATACCTTAACCCACCATGATCATAGCGATATTCAGCTATCAAACTACCATTTTTCTTAATCGCAACCAACTGATTCAGCTCATTATAGACATAATCAAAGTAGTAATAATCACCAAACCTTGTTACTTCTTGGCGGATCAAGTTGCCATTGTAATCGTAAGTATAGTAAATATCCTCAAACTGATTATATCTTCGTTTTAACCTATTTGAACCAAACTCATATTCATAAGTACTAGCTAAACCATTCCCGATATATTCACTTCTATTTCCTGCTTTGTCATAATCATAACTTACCTGATTTAGCGGTAATGAACTAACTCCATCTACTAGAACTTGGGTACCCAATTTATCCACAATAAAATACAAGCCTTTTGCATCTTTTGCTATTCCGCCACCGTTTGTATTACGTAAATCCAACAGAACTAAATTCCATTGATTTGCGATTAAATCCTCTCCAACTTCAAACTTACTATCTCCATCAAAATCATTGCAAAAGCTTTCACTTCTTCCTTCTACTTCATCCCATGTGGCAAAAGCAATTTCTGAATTCTCCGTTAATGGTTTCACCCATACCTGAATAATTGGAAGTTTAGTCGAATCAAATACATGATTTCTATTTGTTTCATACTCATTATAAGGAAAAGTTCTATGATCCAACATCAGTGATGTATCTCCTACCACTCTATCTGTTGAAAAAGACATCGTATCAAGAGGCTTTTTAATATAATCCACATCATCAAGAAACTCTATATCATTCACCAGAGGAGTCTCTCCAATAGCAGTTACAGTCATCCTGCTGATCTTTGGAGTCTGTCTCTTATTTGAAGTGGTAAACTCTCCTTGAATCTTAAGTTTATTGATATCTAATCCCAGTTGTGCAGTTTCACCTGACATTAATGGTTTTGTTTGACCACTACCAAAATCATATGCCATATAATTTGCTGTTGTATTAGATGGATTTTGACCTACTACATCCAATCTCATCTTTTTGAAAAGCCTCTCATTGCTTAAAGTCAGATTATTTTCAGTATTAAACGTTCCTGTACTATTGTAGCTAAACCAGTTATACAACAATACATAACTATATACATATGGAGTAGATAAACGATCAGCACTGGCATTTAACTTTATTGTCAGTTTAGTGTTTAAAGAAGACAAATCTTCTGGTATATCAAAATAATAGTAGTAAGACTGAAGGTTCTTACCCGATAACCCATCCTTTAATGTTATTCTCTCTTCAGCAAGGTCATTCTGTAAAGAACTACCATCACCTAAAGTATAGTTTATATCATCAACCTTCGAATAATCGTAAAGCAATTCAGTAGAAGTAGTTGGAATACCTGCTATTGATTCTCCATTAACATCAATTGATACATCTATTGAGCCACCATTTTTATTACAATGTAATTCTAAAATTAGCTTATTTGTTGGTTCAGAAATACTAATACTTCTTGTATTCAGACTTCCAGATGACCTGTATTTTTGTAAGTCCAGAGCATTTACCCATAGATTTGAAAGTGTTGGAGTATTTTGTTTTCCAGAATCAGGGTATAAGATTGCTTTGACAATAACTTTATTGCCAGCATTCGTAAAATCAGCTACGTATTTTTCTAAGGTTGAATTATAAACTACCGTCTTCCAAGTACTACCACCATTATTACTCACCAAATAATCAATTCTAGTTCCTGAAGGCAAAGCATGACTGTACTTCAGCTCAATTTGCTTACTATATTCTGGTAAAGTAAATGTTTTCGATTGAACGGCAGCAGAACTAGCATAGGAATCAAATCTTTCTTTGCTAACTTTAACTTTCTTCACTATCGGTGTATAATTAGAATTAGTTGACTTAATATATGCCCGAATATAATATGTTCCACTCGTCGGTACAGTAAAAATATCACCATTAGATAATGTGCTTTTTTTACTAGAACTGTTCCATAGTTCATAACGTACACTGGTACCAGATGGTATAACTTGATTTGTCTCTAATTTATATCTTATACCAGTACTTAACGCTGGCAGTTGATAAGATTTGTATTTTTCCTGGTTTGCTGAATAAATATTTTTTCCATTTGCTGTTACAGTCCAAGCTTTTATTTCTCCTGAGATTGTAGTAAATCTAAAACTCCATTTGTTTACTAGCCAATACATCTTCACCCGCAAGCCACTTAATGAATTAACTAAACCATAATCAGATAAATCAACATTCAAAATTTTTGTTATATTTAGTCCCGAATTATAATTGTCTAATTGCCATATTGTTTTTGACGAAGTATTGGATAGTGAAAAAGATTGCATTCCTACATATACATCATTAATCTCTAGCTTAAGCCACAATTTCCATTCTTTTGAAGGGTCAAATTCATCATGATTTAAAAACGATTTTACCTTCAACTCTATATCTTTAACATTGAAAACATTATCTGGGCTAATATATACAGAAGATGACACTGGATGCCACTTACTATCATCAACAGACGGTGGTAAATCATCAAGTAAACGATAATCATAACCACTAAAGGTGGTTACAGGACTAATTGACCCAACAACATCATTAATTATCGATGCTGGTAACTTATACTCTGTCTGGTTATCATATATGCTTTCAAAAACATTTATAGCTGGTAACTTTACAGTACCTAAAGAATAATCTATCTTAGCTTTAGTTATAGATAAATTAAGATTATTTGAACTTGTAAATGACTCATTATGTTCCCAAGGATTTCGATATAATTCATAACCATGCACAGAATTAATTTTTAATGAAGATGATGAAGTTACTTCATCTGAATCCAACAGGTCACCTACATGAACAATATTCTGATCATCTTTAAAATCTAATTGTAATTGATTTTCCATAACATTAGTCTTATCAAGGCTTAGATTTTGACCATCTGTCATCTCTTTATCCCAGATCACTTCTTCTCCTAATAAAACTTTATCATTTTCCTGTAAGAATTTCCATCCTGTTAGTTGATTTAAATCATCATATTCATACTGATGATTATTAGCTCTGATAATGTTCCCCAATTTATCATATCTGTAATCATAAACTCCCAATTGTTTAGTTCCTTGCATATAAGCAATATTATTCGGAACGTACTGACCATTTACATAATCATAATTAAACTCACCTTCAACACCATTTCCATAAGTTAGTTTTTCAAGATGACCTGTGTTTGCATACTCAACTGATTTAACCAGATCACTACCTTTCCAAGTAACATGATTAATCTGATTTAAAGTATTATAACCATAGCTTAAAGTTCCAGCAGCATCTGGATATACCATCCCAGTTAGAGCATTATTTTTATTGTAATCATATTCTGTTACATATTCTTTTTCTGTACCCAATGATGGATCAACGGTTAATTTTTCTTTCGTTAATCTTCCACGAGCATCATATGTATAGAACTTCTCAAACTTATTACCCTGTTTTACTTTAATTAACTGGCCAAGCTCATTGTAGTAATAATCAATATCTTCAGAAACTGGCAGGTCTGTCTTAATTAACTGATTATACTCATTATATTTGCAATTTATCGTTTGCCCTTTTCTATCTATTGTTCTTTTTAAGCTTCCTTTGCTATCATAATAGTTGAATACAGTCAGATTTGGAGAATAACCTACATCGTAGATTTGTCCAGATAGATCAGGATATTTTATCTGAATCAACTGACCTAGATTATCATAGACATAACCCATTTGCTAGCCTTTAGCATCTACTGTTTTAACAACATTTCCATAACCATCATACTCACTATAATAGGTTAATTCTTCACCTTGATTTTCTAATATTCTCTCGACAACCTGTCCTCTTTGATCAGTAATTGTGGTTTGCTCAATATTTTTTTGATTTGTAGTAACAGCCTTTTTCTCATCATCAAAATATTGAACGGTATATAAAACTGTCTCAATATCGCCTTCAACCGTTGAAACATTGATCTGACGACCAAACATATCATACTCATATTTAGTCTCTTTGCCATTTTCGTCAATTGAACTTTTAACCTTATCCTGCCAATTATACTTATAGCTTATCTCACTACTTAGATTTATTAATCCAGCTAAATCTAAATATCTCTTCACCTTAGTAACTCTACCAAGGCCATCAAAATATTGCTTAACTAAGCTTTTTCGCTCACCATCATAAATCTTAACCAAATTATTATTATCATCATAAACTACTTCTTCAAAGGTTGCTTCTTCCACTGGATTGGTCTTAGGATAAATAACTTTAGTTAATCTTCCTAAATCATCATATTCATACTCTACTGTTCTGCCACGTGGATCAATGATTTGAGTTTGATTCCAGTTAAATAATCATAATCATATTTTGTAGTAACATATTTAGGAGATGCTAGATTTCCATTATCATCTACTATGTTTTTAGAAATAAACTGTGTTTTTTCTGTTAAATATGAATTATAATTTGAATCATATTTATAAGTTATTTCGATTGGCTCTATACTTTCTGCATCAATAACTTCTTTTTGACAATTACCAAACTGATCGTAATCCAGATATTTTGTTTTTACCCAAATATCATTATTAAACTCATCCTTCATTAATGTTTTACTCTCTTTTATATTTCCAAGATTATTATATAAAAAATATGTTTCTGATGCTTCAAAATTACCATTATCCAGATACTTGCGAACTTGTAACTGACCAACTGGAAGATTATAAATAGAAGTATTGGTCATTACACTATTATTATAAAACTCAGAAGTTCTATTTAACTCTTTTCCAGCTTGATAAAAATCATTTTTGGAAGGTTCATTAATCTCAAAGGGACTATTAACATATGTAGTCATTGTTTCATAGCCTTCAGGATCTTTGTAATAGATAACATTTCCTTGAGTATCATATGTCCATATTTCTTCTGAAAGTAGCCACTTTGAATCTTTTGTC
>DAOVRZ010000092.1:0-24907 GCA_030627905.1 Halanaerobiales bacterium | reverse complement strand
CTTTAGGAGTAAATCTGGCGCTGATACATTCGCAACAATTATGTCTTATATCGGAACTGCTAATAAACATAAAATCGATGCTTTTACTGCAATAAAGGCGGCAGTAACTAATCAGTCAAAAGCTTTACTTTTTAGTTAGCGACTGAATAGTTACGTTTTATCAAGCATTTTTATTATACTATCCATGTATTCCTCCTGTGTATATGGTACTTACTAGTATACCATATTCCACTGCAAAATCCAATAACTATGGAAAGAACCCATTTGACGCTTACTTAGTACTAAGTGTACCCGCCCATAAAAATAAAATGCGATGGAAAGATAAATACTCACCACCGCTTAAAAGCAATTAAATACAACTTCTTAAGTCCTTTCAATTACTAGCCATTTATTTTATATATTAATGACTTTAAATTTGATATACGCTTACTTTCTAATAACTTTGGATTAATATTATTTAACTCTTCAACATATAGATTTGATTGCTTAAAAATTTCTTCTTTAAAATCCTTCACTGATATAGAAATATTCTTCCAATCAGAGAATGTATATTTATCAAATTGACTTGTAACTATTGCATCAACTTCATCTTTTTTATCATATTCAATTATACTTACTTCTAAATCTTTCTTACTTCTTAATTTAAATTCAAGCCAAGTATTAAAAGATTCTATATCACTTAGAACAACATATTTTGAAGTTTTTAAAACTAAATATACTTTGATTAGCATTTCAAACCAATGAGTAATTAAATCAAACCCGGTTTCTCCATTTTTCAATTCTCTATTATGATAGTATCCGTAATAGTTACCATTAAAATTTAATTGAAAAAAACCTTCTACATCACCTTCTTCGTCAAACGTACTTGCATCCCATTCTTTTAACATGCCAATATTTTCTATTATTCTATATTTTATCTCAAACATAATAACTCCCCCTTAATGACCAAAAAATTCTGAAGTTAACTTGTGTAACCCATAAGCTGTATCAAAAGTACCATCTGCTTTAATAAATATTTTAATTGTTTCTCCTTTTACTACATACGACTGCAATCCTGTTAATCCTTGATTTTTTAATACATGATATCCTGATTCAACAATTGATATTATTTGTTCTTTAGACCGATTTGGATTAAAAAAAGTATTTTTCTTTAATTTTCCTTCTAATGCTTCCTTCGATAAATATTTTGCTTGGTTAAAAAATTCACTTGAAATATGCTTACTCATATGTTTTATATTTTTACTACTAAGTTTACTCATTCCCTTAGCTACATCAATAACATCATCAATTTTCTTAGCACCTTTAACAATATCCATCATATCATCAGCTTTACCAATTGCTTTTACAGCTCTACCACCAGTTGCCCCAGGTAGCACCATGCAACCTACATCAGCCCCTAAAGCAACCCAATTTATAGCATTTTTTGGATGTTTAACTATATCTACAATATCCATAACTATGCCTGCAATATCGAAAAATGTATCAAACCATAACCCATTTTTATCTGCATTAACTACTGGATTATTACCACTATATAAATACCAATTATAACCTTGTTTTACAAAATCCTCACTAATAAACCTACCAACCCCAGGATCATAATACCTTGCATTAAAATACTGCAATCCCGTTACTCCATCATCCTCTTTACCAGTAAACTTATACCTCTCATTACTACTTACAAAATCACTTCCAAAAGGCTTATATTCACTATATGTACAATTTCCACTTTCATCCATCACTATTCTTGTACTTCCAAGATGATCTGCGAAATAGTATGATTTAGAATTATCTTCAGCACGAGCTATCCGCTTGCCACCCATACTAAGATAGCTTATCTTATTCAGTGGAATACCTAAATTAGAATTACTATATATTTCTTCATATATAGGCTCATATCCTGTACCATAAACATAAATTGTCGTTTTATTTGTTACATTATCAACCTTCTTATACCTTAATCCACCATGATCATAACAATATTCAGCTATCAAACTACCATTTTTCTTAATCTCAACCAACTGATTCAGCTCGTTATAGACATAATCAAAATAGTAATAATCACCATAACTAGTTACTTCCTGACGGATCAAGTTACCATTGTAATCATAAGTATAGTAAATATCCTCATGCTGATTATATCTTCGCTTTAACCTATTTGAACCAAACTCGTATTCATAAGTAGTTGCTAAACCATTTTCAGTATAGCCAGTACGATTCCCGGCTTTGTCATAAACATAATTCACCTGATTTAACGGTAATGAACTTACTCCATCAATTAATACCTTAGTTCCTGCATTGTCAACAATGACATTCAATCTCATAGCATCTTTCACTATTTCTCCACCAACTACATCACGCAAATCCAATAAAATCAGATTCCATTGGTTAAAGATGAGATCCTCGCCTACTTCAAATCGAGTGTCTCTATCTGCATCATGGACAAAACGCTTACTCTTTCCGTCTGTCTGATCAATTACAGCAAAAGCGATCTCTGAAATTTCTGTCATAGGTTTAACCCATATCTGGATAATAGGAAGTTTTATAGCATCATACACATGATATCGATTCAAAGAGTAATAATTATAGCCAACATCTGTATGGTCAATCATCAATGATGTATCTCCTACTACTCTATCTGTTGATACGGATAAAGTATCATAGGAATTCTTTATATAATCCACATCATCAAGAGACTCTAAATCATTCACCAAAGGTGTCTCACCAACAGCAGTTAATGTCATTCGTGATATCTTAGGTGTCTGGTGTTCATCAGTTATAGTAAGCGTTCCACGGAGCTTAAGATAATCAGTATCAATACCAAGTGAACTTTTCACACCTGATGTAAGTGATACACTTTGACCATTTCCAAAGTCAAATACTTCATAGCTAACTGCTGTATTTGTTGGAACTTCACCAACAACGTCCAGCCTAATCTCATCAAAAGTATAATCTCCCTGTGGAGAAAGATAATTACTTGTACTAAAACTTCCCGAAGTAAAGTACTTCAATTCACTATTTAAAAGAACATAACTATAAACTGTAGGTGTAGATTTTCTATCAGCACTTGCATTCAATTGAATTGTCAATTCTGCATCAAAAGATGTTGTTATATTCTCTGGTAAATCAAATTTATAGTAATAATACTGCATATCTGCATCATTAATTTCAGAACGCAATGCCATAGCTGCAGATAAAAGATATAATGAAGCCGGATACGATACACCTTCTGGTACTTCTACCAAATCCTCGATTCCAGTAAGAACCCCTGCTATAATTTCACCATTTACTTTAAGCGATACATTTATAGAACCCAAATTTTTCTTACCATGCAACTCTAGGACTAAACCAGTCGATGGATCAGAAATGTGAATTGTTTTTGTGATTACCTTCCCTGAGCTACTGTATTTTCCTGAATCCCATGCTGTTATTTTTACGTTTGATAATGTTGGGGTATAACGTTGCTCAGTATCCGAATATAAAGTCGCCTTTAAAATAACCTTATTCCCTGCATTTGTAAAATTAGCTACATACTTTTTAATCACCGAATCATAAACAGGTGTTTTCCAGTTGGTTCCTCCATCATTGCTCACTCTGTACTCAATCCGCGTACCTGGCATTAAATTTTCTTCATAATCTAACGCAATACTCTTACAATTTTCTGGTAATGTTAATGTATTAAGTCTGGCAACTGCTGAACTACTATATTTTTTCTCTTCAAAAATTATAACTTTATTTACCGTTGGAGTATAAGAACTATTAGTTGAACTTATGTTAATCCTTAGTTCATAGTTTCCATCTGCTGGCACAGTAAAAATTTTATTATTCGATAACTCTTGAACTGTATTACCCTTTATAAGTTTATATGTTACAATTTTATAAGATGATGTAGAACTATCATCATCTGCTTCAAACTTATAAGTTTTATTCTTTTCTAAACTTAAAAAGTAAGATTTCGACTCTGTTTGATTCACAGGATAGCCTAACTTTTCAGTTGCAGTTGCCTTTATTGACTTAATGTTACCACCTTTAGTTGTACCTGAACCCCATTTATTTACTACCCAAAATACCTGAATTGTCCAACCATCATTAGGATCGTCCAAACCTTTATCCACCAAATCAACTGGCAAATACTTTGTTTGTAAATCATACTCCATTACATTTGTTCTAAAAGAAACCATACCAACATATGTTTGGTTAATAACTACCTTAGCCCACATTGTCCAGTTTCCCCATCCTCCAAAGAGTACCCAGGAGTTGATGAGAGAACTTTTAATTTCCAATTGAAGTTTAGTAATATCCTTAGTCTGATCTTTATTCATTGTAAAACTAGGACCAAGTTGCCAGTTACCCGAAGCTACAGGTGGTTGCCATCCATCAGAATAAGTATATTTATACCCACTATATGGTGTATTTGGTGAAATAGACTTTAAAAAAGTACTTACTCCTACTAAAACATTCTTTTGTAATTGAAATGCTGGTTCTTCACTAACTATATCAACCCAGCGAGCTGTAGATTGATTTTCTGGTAAAGTTATTTCCCCTAAAGCTTCATTTATTGAAGCAGTTGTATAACTCGTATTCAGTGTATCTTTATCTATAAATGAATCATTAGATGCAAACCGATCTCTAGCCAGCATATATCCCCGTTGTGAATCAATAACTACATTTGAACTTGAAACAACTTCACCTGCTCCTGTATCTTCAGTAAATATCAGATTATCAAAATAGCCAATACCTGTAGTGTTGCTATAGTTAATTAACCAGATCCGACACTTAACAGCATCCTGTGGAGCGACAACTGTTTTTTCGTAGTATGTCCACTCAGTTGGATTGACACCAGCAGCGGCATAATTATAACTTATTCGATTTCCTGAACTATTAAACCAGGCTCTTCCAAGATATAACCTTGCTTGTCCATTACCTTTTATCCAACCTGCCTGTCGATAAGTCTTTCCTCCTACAACAGCTATATCCACACTCTCAATGTTTAAACTATTACTTGTACTAAAATTAGTATTGTCTAACTTCACCGCCTTACTACCAGATGCTCCAGCAGAATCGGCAACGATACTAATATTAGATGAATCAGTGCTATAAATATTGTTAAGCCAACCAGAAGGAATACCTGTTGAATCAATCTTTATATCCTCAAAGGATGGATTAGGGATAAGATTACTGCCCCTTGACTCCACTGAATTCAATAATTTTCCCACTGGTGACAAAAGTTTGATCTAAACTTAGCCCAAGTTGGTTTGTCATTTCTTTTTCCAAAATTACTTTTTCTCCCAAAAGAACTCTGTCATTTTCCTGCAAGAATTTCCATCCAGTTAATTGATTTAAATCATCATATTCATACTGATGATTATTTGCTCGAATGATATTTCCTAATTTATCATATTGGTAATCATAGACACCTAATTGTTTATTTCGCTGAATATAAGAAATATTATTTGGAACATATTGACCATTTACATAATCATAATTGAACTGACCAACAGCAACATCTTTGCCATAAGTTATTTTTTCAAGATGACCTGTCTTTGTATAATCAACTGATTTAACTAAGTCACTACCTTTCCAACTAACATGATAAATCTGATTCAGAGTATTATAATCATAATGTAAAGTGCCAGCAGCATTTGGATAGACAATGTCAGTGATCGCGTTATTTTTATTGTAATCATATTCTGTCACATATTCTTTTTCGGTACCCAATGATGGATCAACCGTTAATTTATCTTTCGTTAATCTTCCACGAACATCATAAGAATAGAACTTTTCAAATTTAGTACCCTGTTTTACTTTAATCAGCTGACCTAGTTCATTGTAATAATAATCAATATCCTCTGAGACTGGTAGATCAGCCTGAATTAACTGGTTATATTCATTATATTTATAATTTATTGTTTGCCTATTTCTATCAATTGTTGTCTTTAAATTCCCTTTGTTATCATAATAGTTAAACACAGTAAGATTAAGAGAATGAGCTAAATCTGAAATCTGGCCAAGATGATCAGAGTATTTTACCTTAACTAACTGACCTACATTGTTATAGATATAACCCATTTGTTGGCCTTTAGCATCTGTTGTTTTGACAACATTACCAAAACCATCATATTCATTAAAATAGTTTAATTCTTCACCTTGATTCTCTAAAAGTTGCTGAACAACCTGTCCTTTTCGATCGGTAATTGTAGTCTGTTTTATATTGTTTTGATTTTTTGCAATGGTCTTTTTTTCTTGATCAATATATTGAATAGTTGATAAAACTGTCTCAATACCTTCTTCATTCGTTGAAACGTTAGTCTGGCGACCAAAAATATCGTACTCATAATTAATCTCTTTACCATTTTCGTCAAATGAACTTTTAACCTGATTCTGCCAATTATAAGTAAAACTTATTTCACTGTCTAATTCTGTTCCAGCTAAATCAAAATATTTCTCAATCTTTGTCGTCCGACCTAAACCATCAAAATATTGCTTCACTAAATTTCGTCGTTCACCATCATAAATCTCAACCAAATTATTTTCATCATCATAAATCACTTCTTCAAAAGTTGCTTCAATATTTGCATCTGCAGGATAAATAACTTTAGTTACCCTTCCTAATATATTGTACTGCTTTCCCACGAGTATCAGTGATTCTAGTCTGATTTCCAGTTAAGGAGTCATATTCGTAATTTGTTGTAACCTGTGAAAATGACTGGTAAAGACCATCATCATTCACTAAATTTTTTGAAATTTCTTGAGTCTGAGCGGTTAGATAAGCGGAATTATATTCTGGCCCATATTCATAAGTTACTGTAACAGGTTCCAGACCATCTGCATCAAAAATTTGTGTTTGGCAATTACCATAAGTATCATAATTTAAATATTCTGTCTTAATCCAATTTTTAAAATTATTTTCATCCTCAACAGCAGTCTTATTTTCAGTTAACTGTCCTAAACTGTCATATAAATAATAAACCTCTGATGCTTCACTTTGTTTTTTATCAACATCAAGATATTTTCGAATTTCCAACTGCCCGGCAGGCAAATTGTGAATAGTGCTATTTTCTAATACACTATTGTCATAAAAAGCAAATGTAGTACCACCTTCTGATCCAAGTCTGAAAAAGGAGTCATAATCAGCATTAACAAAAGAAATCATTGTTTCGTAACCTTCAGGGTCTTTATAATAAACCAAGTTACCATATTTATCATACACCCATTCTTCCTCTGAAAGTGCCTCTTGCGATTCTTTTGTCAGTTGATCAAATTGAATCGAAAGATGAGTTATTGCACCGTCATAAGTTAAATCATAAATATTACCAAAATAAATTGATTCTTTAAGTTTTGCACTATTAACATTATACTTTGTAAAAACTGTACGAACTACTTTATTTGCATTTTCATCTACAGTTTTGGTGCGAACTAACATTCCATTATAATTAGGATGATAAAATGTACTTGATACTAATTGATTATTTTCAGGATTTTCTTGATCAAGATAAACTCCCTGATTGGCAACACAATAAATTTCTGAATCCCAATTAATCTTATTATTATCCAAATCTACATATGTTCCACTTATATGACTTGCTTCATATTCATATTTACTGATCTTTCCAGATGGATAACTTATCTTTGTAATCCCAGCAACATTCGTACTATAATAATTTATAACTCTTCCTAAAGCATCGGTTACAGAACTAATACCATTTCCACTAATACCATATGTAACTAAAGTTTTATTATCTGCCTGACGAATAATTTTAATCATATCTGGACTTCTGACAATATTATATACACGACCAAGCGAATCTATTATTTGGTGAAGTTTAGAGCCACTATAGAAAAATTCAATTTTATTGTTTGAATTTTTTCCTTGCATATATTGAATTCTACCATCACCATCAAAATAGTAATATGAACCATCAGCTAAATAAAGCTTATAATACTGAGTTTCATAATAATGATTATTTGCATCATCTGTTTCACGATTTTCATACTTAATCAATTTAAAATAACGAACTTTACTGTTGGTATATGTAAATTTTTTATCACCATTTATAAACTCATATTCCTCTTATACTTCATCATCATATATATTGCACTCACTACCATTAGGAAAATAAATAATATTTTTAACCATATGTGGAAATCCAAAATCCCATCTTCCATATAAATATGTATCATCTATCTCATCATTTTCATGTGTTTTAGAATTATAATGTCTACTGAAAACTAAATCCATTCCACCTCTACCTGGTATAACCAGGTCAGTTGCCACAATCGACAAAACACCTGAAGTCGTAGAAACAAATTCATTCCCATTTTGCAATAAAGATGCAAATGGATTTAAACCCTGTTTTACCCATGGACTTCCGGTTGGAAGTACTGGTACTGTAGAAGTTGTAGAAGTTGTAGAAGCAGTCGTTGATTGAATGCTATATAAACCACTTTGATTTGGTTTCATATCATTAGGTTTTTTACCTTTTGCTATGGTTTTCACTATAACTTGATCAATCTCAACTGACCCAGTAAAATCAGATAAAACCATATTGTATCTACCTTCTTCTATTTTGCAGGTCTTTTTCAAATTAATCCAGTGCCAGTTACCTCCTGTCCCTTGAAAAATTTCGCGATATATTTCACTATTTGAGCTTGAAAGTGAAATCGCCCCAGAACTTCTACCCTTTAAACGTACCCAAAATTCATACCTCTCATCATTAAATATATCTACTATAAGAGAAAGTTCGTCATTTTGATACCCTTGCATTACAGTGACATAACTTAGCTCACTATTTCCTTCCATAAATAAGTTTTGCCCAACTAAATCTCCATGTTCAGCCTGAAGAATAACATATGGTTCAAGCAAAGATGCATTTGCTGCAGTTGATAAAAGGAGTATAAATAGTAGGATGACTATATAACCATATTTTTGGTATTTTATCATTTTTCTCACCTCGGTTTATTTTTTGGTTACTAACCCTTTTTATTATACTCCATTTGTTAAAAATATCCTGCAAATATTATAAAATTTCATAATGTCAATTAATCCGTCCTATATTTGTTCTTGTCATAGTGAATCTACAAAAAACCCTGATCATTTCAGAATGAACTAATCAGGGTTTTTCCTGTATTTATGGAATTGAATTATTTTATAAATCCCTTTAAATTTATCTAAATCTTTCTAAAGCTCTATCCAAAATCTGATGGGCCAGCTCTTCCTTCGACATCATCGGCAACTTCTCCTCACCAGTCTCAGATACCACACTAACCTGATTAGTATCCCCAGCAAAGCCAGCACCTGGAGTAGAAATATCATTAGCTATAATGAAATCACAGTTTTTCCGCACAAGCTTTGATCTAGCATTCTCAATTAAGTTCTGAGTTTCCGCAGCAAACCCAACTAAAACTTGTCCTGGCTTTTTACGTCTTCCCAGTTCAGCAAGGATATCAGGAGTCCGTGTTAGACGAATTGTCAGATCTCCCTCTGTCTTTTTCATTTTTTGTTCAGCAACAGTAACTGGCGTATAATCTGCTACAGCTGCAGTTTTAACAATCAAATTTGCATCATCCACCTCATTAAGAATAGCGTCATACATTTCTTGCGTCCTGATAATTGGAATTACCTGTACCCCTTCAGGAGCTTTAAGATGAGTTGGAGCACTAATCAAAACAACCTCTGCGCCTCTATAATATGCTGCTTTTGCAACAGCATATCCCATTTTACCAGTAGAAGGATTAGAGAGAAAACGTACAGGATCGATAGCTTCTCTTGTTCCTCCAGCTGTTACAACCACCTTTTTACCATGCAAATCTTTTGGTGTCAGTTCATAGAGCAGTCTCTCGACAATCTCCATTGGTTCTGGAAGACGACCTTTACCAACATCTCCACATGCCTGATGTCCTGAGTTAGGTTCCATGATCTTATAATTATATTCTCTAAGCTTGGAAATATTATTCTGAACAATAGGATTAGCATACATCTTCATATTCATAGCTGGTATAATCAATACAGGAATTTGTACCGCAGCAGCCATCACTGTTGTGGAAAGCATATCATCAGCAATACCATTGGCAATTTTACCAATAATATTAGCAGTCGCTGGTGCAATTAGCATTAAATCAGCTTCGTCTGCCAAAGAAATATGTTCCACATTCCAAACTTTTGGTTCTTCAAACATCTCTACATACACAGGATTTTTAGAGATATATCTAAATGTAAGGGGTTGAACTAACTTAGTAGCTGCATGAGTCATTATCACTCTAACATTAGCTCCTAACTTTGTCAAAGCACTAACAACATTCACCATCTTATAAACAGCAATCCCACCTGATACACCAATAAGAATTTTTTTTCCTTTTAGCATCAATAACACCTCTTTAAAAAGGGATCTTTAAAAGATCCCTTTTTAAATTATTTATTTTTATTTGGATTCCGAGGTATAATTTTAATTTCGTCTTCGAAGATTTCTTCTAAAGCATGAGAAACTGGTTTTGAACCCTCAACTGAAATTAATAGCTCAGCCCCATCCTTTAACATTCGCGCCCGACGAGAAGTAGCGATAACAAGAGTATAGGTATTGTCAACCTTTGTTAGAAGTTCATCTAAAGAAGGTTTAACTATCATTATAACGATCCCTCCTTACCGGTAATTTTCTATTTTGCATCTCTCAGCAATCATAATTGACTTTAACTTTTCTGAAGCAATGTTAACCACATCATTGACAATCACATAATCATATTCATCCATCTTTTGCATCTCAATTTGAGCTTTTTCTAAACGTTCGGAAATTATTTCTTCATCTTCAGTACCCCGTTTATGAATTCTAGAACGAAGTTCGTTCAATGATGGAGGAGCAAGAAAAATGAAAACACCTTCAGGAAATTTTCTTGTAATCTGTTCTGCACCATTTATTTCAATCTCTAAAATAACATCATTACCTTTTTGCAATTGTTCCTCAACATAACTTCTAGGAGTACCATAGTAGTTTCCACAGTATTCTGCCCATTCTATCAAATCGTCATTCTGAATCATCTTCTGAAATTCACTTGACGAAACAAAAAAATAATCCTGACCATGAATTTCTCCTTCACGCATTGATCTGGTAGTTGCAGAAATTGAATATAATATATCTAAATAATCTTCTAAAAGTGCAGCACGAACAGTTCCTTTGCCTACACCAGAAGGTCCGGATAGTACAAATAGTTTACCCCTCATCCATCCTCCCCCTCATGCTATAATATTAAAAAGTTGATTATTAGTCCTCTTGTGATCCACTTAAACGATGGGAAACAGTCTCAGGTTGTACAGCAGATAAAATTACATGATCACTGTCAGTAATAACAACTGCTCTTGTTCTACGACCATAGGTAGCATCAATTAACATTCCACGGTCTCTTGCCTCCTGAATTATTCGTTTAATTGGTGCTGATTCCGGACTTACGATGGCAATAATCCTATTAGCAGCAACAATATTACCAAATCCGATGTTTATCAGTTTAATATCCATCAAACTGCCCCTTTCTTCCAACACTACTCTATATTTTGAATTTGTTCACGAATTTTATCTATCTCACTTTTCATATTAACTACAGAATTAAGCATATCAGAATCAATAACCTTTGAACCAATGGTATTGGCTTCTCGAAACATCTCCTGAGCAATAAAATCAAGTTTCCGTCCAACAGGTTCTTCTAGAGTCAAATTGGAGTGGAATTGCTCTATATGACTTCTTAACCGTACTAATTCTTCGTTAATACTACTCTTATCCGCAAGAATCGCGATTTCCATAGCTAGGCGATATTCATCAACTACTTTATCTTCGAGAAGTTCTTGTAGTCGATCTCTAATTTTACTTTTATGTTCTTCTATTACTTTAGGAGCGACTTCTTCGATATGATGACACTCTTTTTCAATGAGTACCAAACATTGAATAAAATCTTGATACAGTTCTTCACCTTCTATAGTTCTCATCTCTAGAAGAAAATCCAAACTTTTCTCCACAGTCTCCAGAACGATTCCATGCAAAACTTCTGTATCCTTTTCAGCTTCCTTAACTTTTAAAACTTGTGGCAGAGAAACCAAATAATCTAAAGTTACATCTTCATTTAGATCAAGACTTTCTTTTAAAGATTTCAACTCGTTATAGTATTTTTTAGCCAACTCAATGTTTATCACTGGCTCATATGCACCTTCAGTAATAACATCTTCCACTTTCAAATATAAATCAATACGCCCACGACTAACTTTACTCTTTATCATTTTATTTAATGATAACTCCAAAGCTGACAAAAAACTAGGTGTATGTAAATAAATATTTGAATATCGATGATTTACAGTTTTAAACTCAGCAGTAACAGTAAAACCATCACGCGTCGTTTCTGCTTTACCATATCCAGTCATACTTTTAATCATAACATCTCACCTCCTATACTGGCATAACCATCAATTAAACGAGAAATACTTAAAGTATCTCACCTTTACTCCAAATCTATAACTTATAATACCATAGGGATTAAAGCGAATGCAAGGCTTATTCACCTAAAATTTTAAAAAAAAATTAATTTCAACAAACTTTTTTTAGCGATTTATAAAACAATAACCTGGTATCACTAATATTTCCAGCATCCATTCTAACTTACAATGATAAATCTATACATAAAAAATCAGAGGCCAATTTTTTTACTCTGGCTTCTGATTTCTAATTCACTTCAAATGTTTTTTTAAAATCGTTTTGTGAAGAACCGTCTGAATAATATCGAGAACAATAATCGACCAACTAGACATTGCCAAAATTATAATCCATTCTCTTGAGTTTAATAAAGTAGTTTTAAAGATTTGTTGTAATGCTGGTAAATACAAAACACCGAGTTGCATCATTGCTGAAAGAATTACTGCCAATAACAGCCATATATTTGAAAATATATTTGTTTGCCAGAGTGAATGACGTTCTGAACGACAAGCAAATACAAAGATTAATTGAGCTATGACTAAAGTGGTGAAAGCCATGGTTCTTGCTTCAGCCAATGAACCGCCTTCCCAATAATACCCCAATAAAAACGCGCCCAATGTACTCAAGCCAATCAATATTCCTTGAATAATGATTTTCATCTTTAGCCCATTGCTAAAAATACTCTCTTTAGGATGACGAGGCAAACGTTCCATTACGTCCGGGCCCCCAGGATCTACCCCTAAAGCCAGTGCTGGTAAGCCGTCAGTGACTAAATTTACCCAAAGAATCTGAATTGGTAGCAATGGTAATGGAAATCCAAATACCATTCCAAGAAAAATAGCCAAAATCTCACCAATATTACATGAAAGAAGGTATCTAATAAACTTTCGAATATTATCATATATATTTCGTCCTTCTTCAACTGCTGCAACAATCGTAGCAAAATTATCATCTGCTAATACCAAATCTGAAGATTCTCTAGTAACATCTGTACCATTCTCACCCATTGCAATCCCTATATCTGCTTCTTTCACAGCAGGAGCATCATTAACACCATCTCCAGTCATCGCTACAATTTGACCTTTTTTCTTAAATCCACGGACAATTCTTAATTTATCTTCAGGAGAAACTCTAGCATAAACTGCAATCTGATCAATTTTTGATAAAAACCGCTTTTCATCCATCTGATTTAACTCTTCACCTGTAATCACTAGATCACCTTTTGTTAATAGTCCCAACTCTTTAGCGATTGCTTTGGCTGTATTGCGGTGGTCACCTGTTACCATTACGGGTTTAATCCCTGCCATGCGACAGCGCGATATAGCTTCTTTAGCTTCTTTTCGAGGTGGATCAATCATCCCAACCAGACCAACAAAGATTAAATCTTTCTCATATTCCTCTAAATTATTAAGTCCTTGCCCTGTATTAGTGGAAATCTTCCGATAGGCAACAGCTAGAACTCGCAAAGCATCATGGGTCATCTCTTCATTTTGCCGAAATATTTTATCCTTCATCTGCCTTGATAAATTTCTCGCTTGATGCCCATCTTGATAGCGACTACATCTCTCAATAATTAAATCAGGAGCACCTTTTATTAAAAGTTTCCGAGTTGTTCCTTCCATAACAATTACTGACATCCGTTTCCGGGATGAGTCAAAAGGAATTTCAGCAACAAATTGATATCTTGTTAATTTATCTTTTGTAATTCCAACTTTCATACCCGCTACCAATAAAGCTCCTTCTGTAGGATCTCCAATTACTTGCATCTTCTCAAGGTTAATATCTTTTTTAATAAATTTCTTTTTCCCAAGTCCACTTGTGGACAGTTCACGAGTGGAAGTAATTAGATTAGCATTATTGCAATAAACCCCAATTTCTAGAGTCATTTTCAAATCTAGCTCATCTTGTTTTCTTTCGAAATCATACATCCGATTCATCGTATATATCCTTCTTACAGTCATCTTGTTCTGAGTAAGGGTTCCTGTTTTATCAGAACAAATAACTGTAGCACAACCTAAAGTTTCCACTGCGGGTAATTTACGTACAATAGCATTCCTTTTTATCATCTTTTGAACACCAATTGCCAATGACAATGTTACAATTGCTGGTAATCCCTCAGGAATCGCGGCTACTGCCAAACTCACTCCTGCTAAAAACATATGATAGACAGATTCTCCTTTTAAAACCCCCACCCCTACTACAGCTGCACAAGCAAGAAGGCATAACCAAACCAGCCATTTACCAAGATGATGCAGTTTCCTCTGCAGGGGTGTTTCCTCTTCCTGAACGTCTGCTAACATATTCGCTATTTTACCCATCTCTGTATCTAACCCTGTAGATGTAACCAATATCTGTCCACGCCCTTGAGTAATAATAGTTCCCATATGTACCATATTTTTTCGTTCTGCTACAAGATGTTCACCAGTCAAAATATCTATATTTTTTTCTACAGGAAAAGATTCACCAGTTAATAAGGATTCATCTATCTCAAGATTTTGTTCTTCTATTATCCTACCATCAGCAGGAACTCTATCTCCAGCAACTAATAGGATTAGATCACCAGGCACCAGTTCTTTTGCTTTTGTCATTGAAACCTGACCATTTCTTAAAACCCTTGCTTCGGGAGCTGTAAGCTCTTTTAGAGCCTGTAAGGAACGTTCTGCACGGTACTCTTGAATAAATCCTAATAAAGCATTCAAAATAACAATTGCCATGATAGTAACTGCATCTTCTACCTCGCCCATTAGAGCTGAGATTATAGTCGCGACCATTAAAACTAAAATCATAAAATCTCTAAATTGATCTATTAAGAGCCCAAAGATAGAAAGCCTTTTTCGATCAGGTAACATATTAAACCCAAAAGTCCGAAGACGCCCTTCAATCTGGCGATTTGATAAACCTTTCGAAAGATCTGTATCCCATGCTTTAGCAGTTTCTTTAGAAGTCATTTGATAATATTCTTTTTTCGATATCAAACACACTCACCTCCAATTTACATTACTCAACTAATCTTATTCGAAAATGAAATAAAAAATTACCCTATGTAGAGTTTGACTGTTTTAGGTAAATACTTTATACTTAAGAAGAAAGATTTACTAAAAGGAGGAATTCACCATGGCCTTTGATGGGCTTGTTCTTTATACTTTAACACAAGAATTTAGAGATTCTCTGATTACTGCAAGGGTTGATAAAATTTATCAACCAGACCCAGATTTAATCACTATTGCATTGCGTGTTCGCGGGGAAAATCTTAGACTACTTTTTTCAATAAATCCCCAGTATGTTCGAGTAAATTTTACAAAAGAAAAATTTATAAATCCACCTCATCCGCCAACATTCTGTATGCTATTACGCAAATACCTAACTAGCGGAAGAGTTGTGGAAGTAAGTCAACCAGGTTTTGAACGAATTCTACATATAACTATTCAAAATCTCAATGAAAATGGTGAAGTAGAACAATACCGTTTAATCGCTGAACTTATGGGAAGACACAGCAACTTAATTCTCACTACTCAAGCTGGAATTATTCTTGATGGATTAAAGCGAATACCTACTAATGTAAGCAGACATCGAGAAGTATTACCAGGAAAACCTTATATCGATCCACCTAAACAGGATAAGGCTAATCCATTAATAGCAGAAGAAGCTGCTTTTAAAGCATTACTCCAACTTGATACAGAGGCAAAACTATTCAAGGCAATAATGGATAATTATCTTGGAATTAGCCCTTTAATTGCGAAAGAAATTACAATTAGTGCAAATTTGAACCCCAATGATAAAATAAAAGACATTTCAACTGAGGAATTAGATCAACTCTGGCTTGCTTTTTACCATCTCTTTAATAATCTTCAAGAAAGAAGAATAAAACCAACCTTAATTAAAGATGATAAAGGTAAAGTAATCGCTTTCTCCTGTTTTGCACTCAAACAATATGAGAATTTAACTCAAATCTCTTCCTCAACGATGAATGAACTATTGGCTAATAATTTCGAGACAAATATTAAAAAACAGAGATTGGATCAGATCTCAGGCGAAATCAGGAAAACCATCAAAAACCTTATAGAAAAGGCTTTAAAGAAATATGCTAAGCTACAACAACAATTAGATGATGCAGAAAACGCTGATGATTATCGGATCAATGGTGAAATGCTCACCGCCAATCTTCATCAACTTAAAAAAGGACTAACTACTTTCACTGCAATCAATTATTATGATCCCGAACTGAAAGAGATCACAATCGAACTTAATCCTGCACTTTCTCCTAAAGGAAATGCTAAAAAATATTTTAAACGATATAGTAAATTAAAAACCAGTGTCAGATATGTAAAACACGAATTAGCCAAGCTAGACGAAGAACTAGAATATTTTAGAAATGTAGAATTAAGCATAGAACAGATCGAATCTAAGGCTGATATAGAGGAAATTCGCGAAGAATTGATTCATGAAGGATATATGAAAGAGAATAGAAAAAAAACACCCAATCGCCACAAGCCCAAAAGTAAACCTATGAAATTTAAAAGTTCAGATGAATTTGATATCTTAGTAGGACGCAACAATCGTCAAAACGATCAAGTAACAAAAAAAATTGCATCAAGAGGAGATCTCTGGTTTCATGTTAAAGATATCCCAGGTTCTCATGTAGTCATTCGCAATCATGATCGTAGAGAAATTCCTGAAAGGACTATTTTAGAGACCGCTACGATAGCCGCCTATTTCAGTAAAGCACGAGAGTCTACCCATGTTCCTGTAGATTACACTCTAATTAAATATGTTAATAAACCAAAGGGTGCCAAACCAGGAATGGTCTTTTATGAAAATTACCAAACGATTACTGTTAATCCTGATAAAGTTCTTATAGAAAAACTTAGTGCTTCAAACTAATAAAACGCCGCTTGGAAATTTTATCTCAAAATTTCCAAGCGGCGTTTTATTCATTCTTTTTATTATACACTTTTATGACGCAAACAATTCTCTTCTTCATATTGATGAAGAACCTCTTCAACATAATGACCGTTTTGATGTTCACGAATCACAAGCTCAAAAAACTGTTGCAATTTACCCATAGCCTGTGCAGAAGTTAAAAAATCAGCAACCGTTTGTGCAAAATGTGGATGTCTTCCTAAATGCCCACCTATCATCAAACGTATTCCCGTCTTCTCCATAGTCAGAGCATTAGTCGGACAAACACGAGCACATTCACCACAGGAAAGACAAAGTTGAGAATTAATACTAATACCATCTTCATGCATAGAAATTACATGATCACTGCAGGCTTTAATACATTCACCGCATTTATTACACAATTCAATGTTTTTCTTTAAAGAAACAGTTCCCTCAAGACCAACATCCTTAATATGTGGATTTGAACATCCATTAACACATCCTGAAATAGAAATCGTCAAAGTTGGATGTAACACGTCTTCTTCTGGAAAATGTTCCTTTAATTCGTCAGATAAACCTAACCTATCAATTAAATCTAAAATATCCATTTCCAAATCTTTAGGTTCAATAACACTCTTTGGACATCCTAAAAGTGAACCTTTACAGACTTCTATTTTAATTGGCTGATTTAACTGAACAAATATTTTTTTTGCAAGTTTTCCTAATGAAAATTCTCCCATAATACACATCTCCCCTAAACATTTTATACTTTACAATACTATTTATACGAGGTTTACTAAAATTTTTTTATCGTTTTGTTTTTTCTTAAACTCCCATCTCTATCCATCTTTCGAGCTTTTTAGAATCAAGAATTGTAATCTTCTCACCATTTAATTCAATTTATCCTAATTTACGAAATTTGGATAAAGCTCGAGTAACAGTTTCCCGTGTTGTTCCATTATCATATAGTATAATTTAGTTTATGCATTTATTATATCGATTGAGAAGTTAAAGTCGAGATAATCTACTTCGTAGAAGACAAAAAAAGAGAGAGTTTTAAACCCTCTCTCTTGAAACAAATTACTCTTCTTCTTTTTCAGCAGCACGTGCAGCACAGATTAAACCAGTTTCTCTTTCAGGAACTTTATCATAATGACTAGGTTTCATTGTAAAGTAACCTTGACCACCTGTCATAGATTTAAGATCAATCGCATAGTCCCAAATCTCAGCAAGTGGAGCTTGTGCACGGATCAATTGACCATCTTTAACTGGTTCCATTCCTAAGATACGACCTCTCTTAGAAGTCATATGACCCATGATGTCACCCATCATCTCATCAGGAACAATTATCTCCAACTCCATTACTGGCTCTAATAAAATAGGCTTAGATTTTTCCATACCTTTTTTGAAACCTTTTGAACCTGCAATCTTAAAGGCCATTTCAGAAGAGTCTACTGGATGGTAAGAACCATCGTAAAGCTCAACTTTTACATCCACAACTGGATAACCCGTCAAGACACCAGCTGTCATAGCTTCTTTAATACCTTTTTCAACTGCTGGGACATAGTTACCTGGAATTGAACCTCCGAAAATTTTCTCTTCAAATATAAAACCTTCACCTCTTTGAAGAGGTTCTAATCTCATCAAAACATGCCCATATTGGCCTTTACCACCAGATTGTTTCTTATATTTTTCTTCAACATCAGTTTTGGAACCAAATGTTTCTCTATAAGCAATCTTTGGAGCACGGTTCTCGAACCCTACACCAAACTTCCGCTGAATCAAATCACGAACTACTTCTATATGTTGTGAACCCATAGTCTTAACGATGAGCTCTTTAGTTTCTTTATCATGATAAACATCAAATGTTGGATCTTCTTCTGAATAACGAATCAAAGCTGTACCTATTTTTTCATCGTCTCCCTCTTTCTTTGGATAAATCGCAACTGTGTACATTGGCTCTGGGAACTGAATCGCTGGATAAAGAATTGGATCTTCTGAATCACAGAGAGTATCTCCAGTTTCAGTTACATTTAATTTTGCTACCGCAGCGATATCACCAGCAATTACTTCGGTAGTTTGTTCTTGATCTTTACCTCTCATGAAGTAAATTTTACCAATTTTTTCTTTCTGATCTTTAGTTGCATTAAAATATTCAGTATCAGCTTTTAAAATACCAGAAATAACTTTAAAGACACTCAAGCGACCTACAAAGGGGTCAACTATAGTCTTAACAATCAATGCACTGGTTGAAGAATCCACATTAACTTCACGGCTAACTTCATCCTCTGTACCCGGTTTAAAACCTTTAACTTCACCTTTTTCATTTGGAGCAGGCATAGAGTCAACAATATAATCAAGAACTATCTCAACTGCTGTACAGATAGTAGCAGCCCCTGAAAGTACTGGAACAAGTTGACCTTCCTTAACAGCTTTGCTTAAAGCAGAGATCAATTCGTCATCAGTAATTGGTTCTTCTTCTAAATATTTCATCATTAATTCATCATCAGTTTCAACTAATGATTCCATCAGCGTCATCCGATACTCATCTACTAAATCTTGTAAATCATCAGTAATTTCAGTCTCTTCAATATTTTCACCTAGTTCATCTTTATAATAATATGCTTTCTTCTTTAAAATATCTACAACACCTTTAAATTCTTCCCCAGCACCAATTGGAACAACCACTGGAACAACACTTTGACCAAAATTAGATTGTAATTCATCTAATGATTTTCTAAAATCAGCACTTTCACGATTCATTTTATTAACAAATACGATTCTTGGTAATTCAAAAGCATCAGCCATCCGCCAATATCTTTTGGTATCAATCTCTACTCCAGATGCACCACATACTAAAACAACAGCACCATCAGCTACTCTTAAAGTAGCTTGCACATCACCAACAAAATCACTATATCCTGGAGCATCAATGATATTAATCTTAGAATCTTTATAAATTACAGGTAAAAAAGTAGCGTTGATGGAAACGTTCCGATTTTTTTCTTCAGGAGTCCAGTCAGAAGTTGTATTTCCTTCATCAACTTTACCCAATCTGTTAAGAACACTACATTTATATAGCATAGCTTCTGTTAAAGAAGTTTTACCAGCTCCACTATGAGAAATGAACGCAATGTTCCGAATTTGTTCAGTCTTTTGTATTTTCATAAACGATCCACCATCCTTCTAAAATTTATATGTTTTTATTTGAAAATCTACTTAGATCAAAAAACCTCTTTTCTCCCTCCCTCCAACATCTCCACTAAATCACATAATAAATATTCTATAAAAAGAACGCCTCCATAGAGAGGCTTTCTTCCTCACATATGAGAAATAAAATTTAGATTTATTAACTTATTCGGGAATTATCCATATTTTCCTGCTTAGTTTTCAGAATTCTTTAAGAAATCTATCAATAAATCTGTTAAATTATTAAATGACCTATATCTATTAAGAGATTTTTTCAAAATGATAAGTGAGCCACATCTTTCTTCCAGTAAAATTATACCCTATTTCCATAAATAATTTGTATAAGACATGAATTTTTTGGATGTTTTTTAACACACTACTAACCTAAAGTTTTCTCATACCTAAAATTTTTTTAGCTTTAAAAATTATTATTCTGTAAAATTGTCCATTTTCCCTTTTTTTATTATGAAAAATATATTATGATGAACATAGAAATCACTCACTGACTATAAATATATTCAAAAGGCAAAACTAAATATTTTATTCGACTAGCAAGGAGGCTTTTTAATGATAATTGGAATTGACGTAGGGGGAACTCACACTGATGGTGTAATAGTTAAAAATGGACAAGTTTGTTTTACTAGTAAAGTCCAAACCAATATGAACAACATATCCAAAAGTATCTTGCAAGCATTGGATATGCTATTATTAGAAAAAAACTCTACTAAAATAAAAAGAATTATCTTTAGCACAACTCTGACGACCAATCTAATTGCACAGGGTAAATACCCTCCTGTTGGGCTCATTCTCATACCAGGGCCAGGATTAAACCCAAATCACCTAAAGATCAGCAATGGGCATAACTGGATTCTGTCCGGTTCTGTTGACCACCGTGGACGAGTAGTTGAAAATCTAAAACTTGCAGAATTAGAAAAATTAGTCCAAGAAATCGCTGACTTAAAGCTAAAGAATCTTGCTATCGTTGGTAAGTTCTCAACGCGAAATCCTGCTTTAGAAGAGAAGATAGAAAAAATTATATTGAAAAGATTACCTGAAGTAGATAATATTCAATTAGGAAATCAGGTCGCACCGATTCTAAACTTTCCTCGTCGTGTGCAAACAACCTGGCTAAATACTGCTGTTTACAGAAAATATGCAGATTTTCTTCATGGTGTAGAAAAGGCTGTACTTGAGCGGGGAATTAAAGCTCAGCTATATTTGTTGAAAGCTGATGGGGGAACAATGCACTTAAGAGATGGGCTTAATCATGGCGTTGAAACAATCAAATCCGGGCCAGCAGCGAGCACCATGGGCTTTCTAGCCCTAGCTCAAGAAGAAAAGCGAACTGCTCTAATATTAGATGTAGGAGGCACTACAACAGATATAGCTTTTACGATTCAAGGGGTTCCTCTCTTTGAGTCGAAAGGTGTACAGATTGAAGATTACTTAACCTCTGTTCAAGGACTATTAAATAGATCTATACCATTTGGTGGGGATAGTCGTATAGTGGTAGATTTGGCAGGAGAGGTACGGCTTACCTCGGGAAGAACTGGCCCTGCTGCAGCATTCGGTGGAGAGCATCCAACTCTAACTGATGCACTTGTAGTTCTAGGTTTGCTAAAAGACGGTGATTCTAGCAAAGCTAGTCAAGCACTTATAAGTTTAACTAATATTCCTTATACTAAACCTTCAGATCACTATCTCGACAAAATTGCCGAAAAGATTGTTTCACAATTTAACCAAAAAGTTTCTGAAGCCGTGAATAAATTGATTGACGAGTTAAATAATAAACCAGTTTATACTATCAATGAACTCTTATCCAACAACCTGATTAAACCCGAAGTATTAATGATGATTGGAGGACCAGCTTACGCATTACTAGCAGGCTTATCCGCTCAATTAGGACTAATACCTGTAAAGCTTCCTTATCATCAAGTAGCAAATGCTTTGGGAGCTGCTGTGGCGCGACCTACATTAGAACAGACTTTATATGCTGATACAGCCCAAAAATTTTATCGATTATCTACTACAAAAGGAAAACATGCAATTCAAGAAAGATTTACGTTAGATGATGCTCGACAAATTTTACTAAATCATACTTTAAAATTTATTGATCCTAGTAAAAGCCTTAAATCAAAAGAAAATCTGATAGAAATAACCCATGAAGAATGTTTTAACATAGTTCGTAATTTCACTACTCAAGGTCAAATTTTTCGACTAAAAGCTCAGATTAAACCCGGTGTGAACTCTGACTTTAGCAATATTATCGGAAGGAGGGATTTTAGTAATGAACACTAATTTTCCACAAACCACAAACACACTAGGTCTTATCTTTTTCCCAGCATATGACTGGGCCATCACTCCTGATCATCCTGAACGGGAAGAAAGACTTTTATACACTCAGGATCAAATTATTGAAGAAGGATTACTAGATATAGATGGAATCAAAGAGTTTAAACCTCAAATAGCAACTCATAAAGACGTAGCTCGTGTGCACATAGCGATTCCCGATGTTAATAACTTAGCTACCTCCTCTCATCTTATATCTGCTGGAGGAGCTATCACTGCTGCTGAAAAATATATGGAAGGGCTCGTAAAAAAATCCTTTGCTCTTGTACGCCCTCCTGGACATCATGCCTTCCGTATAGCTCATGGAAATCGTGGATTTTGCAACATCAATAATGAAGCAATAATGGTTGAGTGGTTAAGAACGAAATACAATCCTAACCTCAAAATTGCCTTTGTCGATACAGATGCACATCATGCGGATGGGACACAGGATATTTACTATCATGATCCCAACGTACTACACATCAGCATACATCAAGACGGGCGCACACTTTATCCGGGAAGTGGATTTACATGGGAATTAGGCGGGCCTAATGCCATTGGAAAGACATTGAATATCCCTCTTCCCCCTTATACAACTGACGAAGGGTATCTTTATGTAATCGATAAATTAGTACTTCCTATTTTAGAAGATTTTCAACCTGATATCATCATCAACTCTGCCGGACAGGATAATCACTATAGTGATCCATTAACCAATATGAATATCTCAGCTTTAGGTTATGCGAAGTTAAATCAACGTTTAAATCCAGATCTAGCAGTCTTACAAGGTGGGTATAGCATAGAAGATGCGCTTCCCTATATCAATGTAGGAATTATTCTTGCAATGGCTGGAATTGATTATTCTTATTTGAAAGAACCTGATTATAAACCTTACCTTTCTAAACAAGATCCAAAAATCATGGATCAAATAAAAAAAGTTGTTGATCAAGTCTCTTATTACTGGATTAATAGAGATAGATTAGAATCTGATGAATTTCAGTATCTTAAAAATGGATTCTACCAACGAAAGAGGAAAATCTTTTATGATACAGATTATATCTCTGAAGAACAGAATGAAATAGTAAAAGTTTGTGAGACAACTGATTGTCATGGTTTTCTACTTATAGAATCAATCGGTGTTCATTTGAACTATGGAAAAAAAGTACCCGTTATGGCAGTTGTGATCCCTCGTCTTGCATGTAAAGATTGTCAGGAGATCGCTCGTAATAAATATAACGAATACTGTCAAAAGAAAGAATACCAGTATATCTATTTACAAGATCAAGCCAATGAAGAATACTTACAATGGATCAGAGAGTAAATAAATTATTTTTAAAAAACAGGGTAAAGAACAACATGACTATGATGTGTTGTTCTTTACCCTGATATTTAGTACTTACCACAATATCTATTTTTTATTACGATGTTCCCTGTTCTTCCCCACACGATTCTCTTCTTTAGTATTTTTATGACTTTCTAAATAATCATCCCAATGTTTAATTCCATAATAACTAGTTGGTACATCAGATGTATGAAGAGTTGAAGGTGTTACATTTTCGAAATCATCCTCTTCAATTTCATTTTCATAACCAGTATCGTCATCAATTTTTCTCTCGGATAAATTAGGGCTGTTTTCATAATCCTCATCATTACCATTCAATAGTGCCTCACCATTATCTAAATCCATACCGAACTCTTCATCTGTATTTCCTTCTCTCAATATACTACTTCTTCCATCATTTGTTACCCTTTGTCCTGAAGCAAGTACATAATAAATTATTGCTCCCGCAGCAATAATCGCAGCAAACCACCAAAACATTGACATAAAAAAAACCTCCTTTTTTTTGATAGTACGTTTATTGTTAAACGAAAGGAGGGAAACTATTCTTACTTAATGCTGGTAAGTATTAATAATCAATTGTAACTATTCAGTCGCTAACTAAAAAGTAAAGCTTTTGACTGGTTAGTTACTGCCGCTTTTATTGCAGTAAAAGCATCGATTTTATGTTTATTAGCAGTTCCGATATAAGACATAATTGTTGTGAATGTATCAGCGCCAG
>DAOVRZ010000081.1:0-28079 GCA_030627905.1 Halanaerobiales bacterium | reverse complement strand
TAGCGAAAGACAGCATTTTCAACACTTCAAGCCAACTTGGAACAACTTTTATGTGTATTTTTAAATTAAAAGAAAAAATTAAAACAGTAAAAAACTTAATGAGATTTAGTACGAATTTGTTGATTCGACTGAATAGTTACACGAAATCTAACAATCTTTTTTCAGAACGATGTAACATCAGATATTGACAAAACAATCTATAGCAATAAAGTCTTATTTACACAGTATTATAAGGGAATTAAAGTTGTTCTGGGAAATGATATAATATGTATTATCTTTCGTCAAGGTGCTATTGATACATTTTATCTTTTGAGATAAAGTTGGGATTGGCATAAATCTATCGGGTCTGTGTCAATTTACCACAACTAGGACAATGACTTCCTCTAGCTTTGGAATTTGTAGAATTTCTGTGATAGGATTAATATGTGGCATCGTTAAGCCCTCCTTATTGATCTATTTGCTGGATACAAACAGATTCTACATGGAGGTTTTCGATGCCTTCTTTTATTTTAGTTTCACAACATTAATTATACACCCAATTTTGTGTACCCTTAACTAAGGGTACTTTTTTTATTTATAATATATGAACCTTGAACTAATTAAATTGTTGGTCGCTTGCTTCCAGACAACGGCAATTCGTTTACTCAAAATACCATTCTATAAAAAAACGCAGGTGTTGCCAATAAAATAAAGAAATAAAATATATAAAAATTATTATCATAAAACGAACGTAAACACTTTAATATATAAAAATAGAAAAAAATGGGGGTATGGTGAGGAATGTGTAGCAAAAAGATATCTAACAAAAAAATTTTGCTTATCAGGGAAGGTATATATGAAATCATTAAGTTAGGAGATGTATTTTATGTTGAAAGCAATGATACAAAAGTTATTTTTCATACGATGGAGGGTGAATTTTATAGTTCAGAATCATTGCAGGCGCTCGAAAATAAATTAAATACTTTAAATTTTTACAGGGTTCATCGAAGTTATTTAGTAAATATGGCTACAATAAAAAAGGTAAAGTTAGTTGGGGATCGGACTTATGCAATTGAATTTAATGATTATAATAAAATAGCTTATGTTAGTAGAAATAGATTTAAAGATTTTATAAATAAATTAGAAAAAAGATATCTTACAATAAAAAGAATTTAGGCGAGGTGATGAGATGACAATCAAAAAGATTGTTACAGGGAATGAAGCAGCTGCAATTGGAGCATATGAAAGTGGGGTTACAGTTGTAACAGGTTATCCTGGAGCGCCCTGCACACAGGTTTTGGAGCATTTTTCAAAATATGATGATGTGTATTGTGAATGGTCGATAAATGAAAAGTCTGCTATGGAAGTTGCGATTGGTGCTTCATTTAGTGGGAAAAGAAGTTTTGTTGTAATGAAAACATTAGGACTTAATGTTGCAGCAGATGCAATACTCCAATACTCTGGTACAAAAGTGAATGGAGGAATTGTAGTTTTAGTTGCTGATGATGTTGGAAGAATTGTAGGAGATGATTATCAAGATAGTCGGAATTATGGTATAGCAGCTCATATTCCTGTTCTTGAACCTGTTGATTGTGAAGAAATACGGCACTTTATAAAATTTGGTTATGAGATTAGTGAAAAATATAGCATACCGGTTATTTTACGTTTAAATGCAATAACAACAAAAAGTAAAAGTATTATTGAGATTGATCAAAAGCAAAGAATTGAAAAAACAGAGAATATACAGTTTGACTTTTGTGGACAGAAAATGGCGACGAATGTTATTAGATTTGGTTTTAACAATTACAACGATGAAAAGTTAAAAAGATATTGGCATGACTTTGAACAAGATAGGAGTCAACTAAGAGAGGATTGTAATCAATTTCAAATTAATAGTTTAGAATTAGCCGACTCAAAAATCGGAATAATTTCCAGTGGAGTATCTTATTGCTATGCAAAAGAAGTTTTACCTCAAGCTTCTTTTTTGAAGTTAGGATTAGTATATCCTTTACCAGTAAAACTCATTTCAGAGATTGCGGATTATGTTGATGATCTTTATGTGATTGAGGGATTTCAACCTTTAATTGAAAAAGAGATCAAAGCAATGGGAATTAAGATTAAGGGTTCTGAGATTTTTCCAAGGTTCCCTCATGCTTTATATTTTACTCCTGATCTGATTGAAGAAAAACTATTAGGTAAGAAAACTGAAAATACAAATTATTATAAAGATATTGTACCTTTTCGGATGCCAACAAATTGTCCAGGATGTCCACATCTTTTTATTTTCTATGCTCTGGCAAAGCATAATATTAAATCTGCTGGTGCTATCGGTTGTGGAGGACTTGGAGCACTTCCACACATTGGTGTGATAGATATTGTTCAATGTATGGGTTCCTCTATTGGTATTGCTCATGGATATAGTAAAGCAACAAATAGTAAAGAAAAATTCGTAGCAATTACTGGAGACGGAGAGTTTTGGCATACTGGTCTAAACAATTTGATCAACACAGTTTATAACAAAGGTAATACTACGATTATCATTCAAGACAACTCAACAGTAGCTATGACTGGCGGACAGGGAAACCCATCGACGGGGTATGGATTGAGCCAGGAGACAGCGACAATAAGTATTGAAAATGTGTGCAAAGCTATTGGAATTAAAGATCTTTATATAGTTGACCCTTATGACTTAAGTTCCTTTGAGGAGATTCTGTTAAAAACATTTGATTATGAAGGACCATCTGTAATCATTGCTAGAAGACCATGCCTTACCTTTATTAAAAAGCCCGATAAGAAAAAATGTGTAGTGACAGATAGTTGTGTAGGTTGTAAAAAATGCACAAAAATTGGTTGCCTAGCGATTGAACTTATAGAAAAGGATCAAAACACAGTTGCAATGATCAATGAACATTTATGTGTAGGTTGTGGATTATGTAAAGAAGTTTGTCAGATAGGAGCGATTGATGATGTGCAGTGAAGATTACGGAAAAAACATAATAATCTGTGGGTTGGGAGGCCAAGGTGTAGTTTTATCAAGTGATATTTTGTCTGATTACTTTTTACATCAAGGATATGATTTAAAAGTTTCCGATATTATGGGATTAGGTCAAAGAGGTGGTTCAGTAATGACCCATTTACGATATGGAGATAAGATTCTATCACCTTTGATAAAAAATGGAACTGCTGATTTGATGATTGCTTTTGAAAAAACAGAAGTACTTCGGTGGGCTCATTTATTAAAGCCGAATGGAATTGTTTGTTGCAATGATTATATTGAAACTCCGACAACCGTCACCTGTGGGTTGCAAGAAAAAATAGATGTAGAAGAATATTTTAAAAATTTACAGCAAAATTTAGATGTAAAAATAGTACCTATCAATAAATTGATTGCAAAACATAATTTAAAAAGACAAGTTTCTAATATAATCATGCTTGGTTATCTATCTCATTTATTGTCATGGGATGGAGAACTTATATTAGAAATCCTTTCAAAAAGAATAAAAAAGGATTACCTAAGCATGAATAAATTAGCTTTTGATTTAGGAAAAAATATAACAAACAAATGAGGTAATATTACTAGCTTAAAGGAGGTGAAAATAGATGAGATTTAAGGATCAGGTTGCATTAATTACCGGTGGAAATCGTGGTATTGGTGCTTCCATAACTGTTGAACTAGCTAAAGAAGGTGCCAGTGTAATTGTTTTTTATCGACGTAATCATCGGGCAGCTGAAGAAGTTCGAAAAATGCTAGAAGAATGTAATGCAAATTATAAATTTATGTCTGTAGATATAGCTGATTATAAGCAGGTAGCAGAAAGTGTTGAAGAAATAGTGAAGCACTTTGGGAAGATTGATATTTTAGTTAACAATGCCGGGACAACTCGTGATAATTTGTTTAAAAAAATGTCAGAAGAGGATTGGAATATGGTAATTGAAACAAATCTAAATGGAGTTTTTAACTGTACTCAAAGCGTCTTGCCTCATATGATAAACCAACAAAGTGGAAAGATTATGAATATTTCTTCTGTATCTTCTTATTTTGGTAATATAGGTCAGACTAATTATTGTGCTGCTAAGGCTGGGATTATTGGTTTGACCAGATCATTAGCAGTAGAGGTCGCTAAAAAGGGAATACGAGTAAATGCAGTTGCACCTGGTGCTACTGCTACAGATATGCTTGCAAAAGTACCAGATAAAATTATACAACGGTTTATTGATCGAATTCCTTTGAGAAAACTTGCTGAAGTTGAAGATATTGCTAATGCTGTTCTGTTTCTAGCGAGTGATGATGCTCATTACATAAATGGTCAGATTTTGGCAGTATGTGGAGGGTTAACCTTGGTAGGCTTTTGATATTATTTATACGGAGGTTTAATAAAATGCAAAAATCAGTTTGTATTTGTGGAACAGGTTCTTATGTTCCAAAAGAGGTGGTAACAAATGAAATGCTCGAAAAAACAGCCCCTGATACGAATGCACAGTGGGTTGAAACTAAACTTGGTATCAAAGCTAGAAGAAGAGTAAGTAAAGATGAATGTACATCTGATATAGCTTTCGAAGCTGGGCGGAAAGCGATTGAGAATGCTGGATTAAAACCAGAAGATATTGAGTTGATTATTTTAGCAACAGTTACACCAGATCGATTAGTACCTTCTGCTTCTACTATTGTTCAAAGAAAATTAGGTGCAATCAATGCTGTAGCTTTTGATATTAACGCAGGTTGCCCAGGATTTATATTTGCTTTTTCAACGGGAGCTCAATTTTTGCAAACTGGGTATTTTAAGAATGCTTTGATTATCGGAGCAGATGCTTTATCAAGAGCACTTGATTACACCGAGAGAAATTGTGTATTTTTTGCAGATGGAGCGGGGGCTGTTGTAATTAAAGCAGCAGAAAGCGAGAACGGGGTAAAAGGTATGTATTTTGGCTCTGATGGAGAAGGTACAGACGATTTGACACAAAAAGGTTGTGGATCGGAGTATCAAGCCACTTATGAATTATTGGAAAGTGGTGATCAATATATATTTATGGATGGAAAAGAAGTATATAAAGCAGCATCTGTAAAAATGCCGCTAAGTATCGAAATCGCATTAAAAAGAGCAAATTTAACTGTTGAAGATATAACTCATGTTGTGCCTCACCAGCCAAATATATCTTTATTATATGATTCTGTAGATAAATTAGGCATTCCTCGTGAGATAGTGAAAATCACTCTTGATAGGTATGGAAATTTTTCAAGTGGTAATATACCTATGGCTTTGGATGAAATGAATCGAGATGGAGAATTAAAGGATGGGGATGTGTTAGCTTTTACTTCAGCAGGCGCAGGTTGGTGCTGGGGTGGAATGATTGTAAAATGGGGTGTTTAATATGAAGAATACTGTTGCTATGGCAAAATGTTATGAATATGATCAAAAAAAAGTCGATCAAGCTGTTAATAAAGTTATCGATCATTTAGGTGGAATTGAAAATTTCGTAAAACCTGGGGATAAGGTGTTGCTTAAGCCAAATTTGGTTTCACCTTTAAAACCTGAGAAGATGGCAACCACTCATCCCGCTGTTCTTGAAGCTATCTGTAAGATACTGAAAAAAGTCGGAGCAGAGATCTGGATAGGTGATTCTGGGGTACATGGAACATCAAAAATATTTACAGTAACTGGTGTTGAAGAGGTAGCCAAAAAATATGATTGCAAAATATGTGACATTGATCGATATGAAATAGATTATGTGATCAATGAAGAGAATATTTTGCTTAAAAGAATACCCTTAAGCAAATATATAACAGAGGCAGATGTAGTGATTAATATTCCCAAAGTTAAAATTCACGCAGGTATGGTTTATACTGGGGCTGTGAAGAATTTGTATGGGACTATTGTTGGTAAAAATAAAAGCAATATTCATGGCAATACTCAAACTGTGGATAATTTTAACCTCGTATTATTAGATATTTTAAATACAGTAAAGCCACAGCTAACTATTATGGATGGAATTGTTGGTATGGAAGGAAATGGTCCAACTAATGGTTCACCCAAGCAAACCGGGATGATTTTGGCAAGTCAGAATCCAACTGCATTAGATCTAGTTGCTATTGAACAGATTGGGCTAAAATTAAAGGAAATTGGTTATCTAGTGAAAGCTGTTGAATATGATTTTTCACCAAAGCGTAATGAGATTACTGTTGTAGGTGATGATGTCCCACCAGTAAAGTATAAGCATCCTTCTAGAGTACTTGTCTGGTTAGGAGATGTGATCATGAAAATAGTTCCTCCTATATACAATGCGTTTTTAAAACCAATTCCAGTTTTTAAAAAAGATAGTTGTACCCAATGTAAGCTTTGTCTTAAGATTTGTCCTGTGAATGCTATTACTATAAAAGATATCCCAGAAGTAGATAAGAAAAAGTGTATAAGCTGTTTTTGCTGTCATGAAGCTTGTTTAAGCAATGCTATTATTCGGAGTGATGAGAAAAAGAAGAAAAAATGATAAGTCGTGGACGATTCAAAGGAGGTAAATTATGGAATTCGAAGGCAAACTTGTACTTATTACCGCCGGATTAGATGGATTTGATAAAGCTGCGGCTATCAAGTTTGCAGAACAAGGGGCGGACATAGCTATAATCTATAGCAACAATGAACATACAGTTCAAAAAATATGTACTGAAGTAAAAAAGTATGGCATAAAAGTACTTGCAACTCAATCTGATCTTACTGATTTATCAGAAATGGAAAGAGCAATAGCAGAAGTGGTAGATTATTTTGGGAAGATAGATATTTGCGTTAATACTTCAATGTCATTAAGTAGCAATAAATTTTTTATGGATGAAAAAGATGCGAATTGGAAAAAGAAAATTGTTGATAATTTAACAGTTACTTTTAACTGTTGTAAGACAGTTGGATTACAGATGATTAAACAGTCCTATGGAAAAATTATCAATCTGTATACTTTTGATAGACTCTCTCATCACCTGGGCCAAACTTTTTCCTGGACAGTTAAAGAAAGCATCAGCAGTATGACTAAAAACATCGCAAAAGAATTAGCATACAAAGGAATAACTGTCAATACAATCGAGTCAGGCTTGCTCGAATCACATCTCAAAGGAGAAGAACAAGGAGATCTTTATCAGAAGGCTGTAAAAATGATTCCAGTAGGTTATGTCGGTAAAGTAGATGATGTAATATCAGGTGTATTATTTTTAGCAAGTGAAAAAGCCTCTTATATAACTGGTCAGGTTATAGTAGTCGATGGTGGATTGGAAGCAAAAAGTAAAGTGAGGTGTTTATGATTTGGAACGAATAGCTGTAGTTGGTACTGGTTTGATGGGTAGTGGGATTATTCATGTATTTGCACAGCATGGATTTAAAGTAGATATATATGGCAACAGTCAGAATTATGAAGAAAAACTTTTAGACTATTTTGATAATGAAGTAAACAAAGGTAGATTAAAAGAGAGTGAAAAAGAGGCAATTATAGATAAGCTTGAATTCTATTATATCTCTTCTGACCTGGAAAATATTCAAAAAGCAGATTTTGTAATTGAAACAATAAAAGAAGTGAAAGAATTAAAATTAGAACTTTTTAAGCAAATTGATCAATATATGAGAGATGATATGATTTTGGTTAGTAATTCATCAACATTTTCAATCACAGAACTGGCATCTGTCACTTCAAGACCTCATCGAATTTTGGGTATGCATTTTATTTCTCCTGTTCCTATGATTGATATAGTTGAAATAATAAAAGGATTGTGCACATCTGAAGAAATAATTGAAGTAACCCGTCAGCTTTGTATAAAGATCAATAAACAACATATTTTGGTTGATGATCATCCAGGCTTTGTTTTTAATCGAATTTTTCTGATGTGGATTAATGAAGCGGTATTTGTGCAGATGGAAAATTTGACGAAAAAACCTGAAGACATTGATGAGATTATGAAATTGGGAATGAACATTAAAGTTGGCCCACTGAAATTAATCGATTTAGTTGGATTGGATACGATTTACTATAGTTTAAAGAGTCTATTTGAGAATTTGCATGATCAAAAATATAGACCATGTCCATTGTTTAAAAAGATGTTGGATGCAAATCATCTCGGTCGAAAAACAGGTAAAGGATTTTACAATTATTGTTAGTTACAACAGGAGGGAACACAATGAAGTTATTTGAAAAAGCAGGAATACAAGGATTGGGTTACTATGTGCCCGAAAAAGTTGTTACAAATGAAGATATAGAAAAACTAACAGGTGTATCAGCTTCAAAAGTCGAGCTCATATTGGCAGTTAAAGAAAGAAGATGGGTCAGTGATGGTCAGGCTTTATCTGATCTGGCAGTAAAAGCGGGTGAAGCAGCATTAAAAGATGCTGGGGTATCACCAGAAGAGATCGGGCTACTTATTTTAGGGACAGGTTCAAATGATTATTATTGCCCTGCCAGTGGTTGTCAGGTACAGCATCGGTTAGGACTAAAGAATACCATGGTTATAAATATGAACCAGGCCTGTGCCGCTCCTATATTTGCTTTGGCAACAGCGGCACGTTTTGTTGCAGATGGTACTCATAAAAAAGCTCTTGTCATCTGTGGCGATGTTAGTTCACGTTTTCTTTCTTTTGAAGAAAATTTGTTGGTAGGAGCTTTGGGAGATGCTGCAAGTGCAGCAGTTATTGGTCAATTAAAAGATAGAGCTAAAGGTTTTCTTTCTGAGTCTTTTAATGCTAATGGAGAACACTATGATGCTTCCGGAATTTATTCAATGGGTTCAAAAATTCCTACAGAGGAATGGGAAGGTAAACCATATGGTGTAAACAATGATGAAAAAATGGGAGTTTTGATACCAATGATCATAGATTGGTTTGCAAATTCTTTCACTAATTGTCTTGATAGAGCTGGTTTAAAGCAAGAAGAGATTGATTTTATTGCACCTCATCCTGCGGCAATACCACAAATTTATCAACAACTAGATTCTATTGATGCAGGTTATGACAAAAATCTGATTGTAACTGATATGATTGGACATAGTGGTGGCGGAAGTATGTTTATTATCTTAAAGGAAGCAAGAGAACGCGGTATGATAAAACCAGGTAATAATGTCTTCTGTTTTGGAAATGGTGCAGGCTTTAATTGGGGTGGAATTATGTTTAGATGGTGTGATAAATCAGAATTTGTTGACTAAAAAAGGAGGAATCAATGTGAGTTTTTTTAAAAATTGGGAAGAATTTTGGAAATTAATAGTCCATCTTGAAGAATTATTGTTAGATGATGAAGAAGCAGTAAAATCGGTTAAACGAATAAAATATTTAAAGGTAGGAACTGATTTACCTGATCTGGAATTTGGTTTTACAACTACTATTGAAAATGGACAAATTTCAATAACTAAAAATATAGATGAAGATACACATGTAGTATTGCGAATGAATAGCGATGTTTATCATAATATAAATATTGGTAAATTAAATGCGATGAAGGCGTTGATTAAAGACGAGATCGTATTTGCAAAAGGTGGTATGAAGAATATATTACAAGCAAATAATTTACCAACTCAGAAATTTTATAAAATTGCTGCAAAAAATTTAGGATACTGAGTATGAGAGGTGAGATATTGTGGAAGTAAATATTCATGCAAATGGTAATTATTTTGCTGGGATTAAAGGTATAGGTCACTATGTTCCAAAAAATATTGTAACCAATGATGATTTAGCAGAAAAAATTGATACTTCAGATGAATGGATTCGATCAAAGCTTGGTATAGAAGCTAGAAGATTAGCAGATGATACAGAAGCATTGAGTGATATTGCGATTAAAGCAGCTCAAAGAGCATTGGAAAATGCGAAAGTAAAACCTGAGGAGATAGATTTAATAATCCTTGCGAGACTGGATCCTGATCATCTAAGTCCTGCAACTTCCTGTCTTGTGCAATCAAAATTAGGTGCAAAGAATGCCGGCACATTTGATTTATCAGTAGGAGGTTGTCCAGGAAGCGTATATTCGCTTGCAGTGGGTGCTGATTTTGTCAAAAGTGGTGCCTGCAAAAATGTATTAGTAATCTCTGGCGATATTAATAGTAGAAATATGATTAATTGGTCTGATCGAAATACCTGCTGTTTTTTTGGAGATGGCATAGGTGCAGCAGTAATAAGTCGAATTAAAGAAGATAAGGGAATTAAATCTTATCAGTTAAATGTAGCAGGTGATAAGTATCATGTTGTTGAGATACCAGCAGGTGGTACAGTTCTACCATTAAACAAAGAAAATATTAATTCAAATGAACGTTACTTTAGGATGGATGGTAAAGCTGTTTGGAAATTTGCCATTACAGTTGGGGCTGAAGTTGTAGAGGATGTAACTAGAATGGCTGGTACTAGTGTACAGGACTTGGATTTGGTTATATTTCACCAGGCAAATATAAATATTGTTAAAAATTGTATGGAAGAGTTACAATTACCTATGGAAAAAACTTATACTACCATCGAAAAATATGGAAATACAGGTGGAGGTTCTGTGACTATATCTCTAAGTGAAGCAGTTGAAAAAGGAATTATAAAATCTGGAGATAAAATTGCGTTATCAGCATTTGGCGCTGGACTTGCCTGGGCTGGAATGTATATAGAGTGGTGTGATGAGTCAGATTTTCTCTAAAATGAAATAGGAGGGAAGCACATGAGTATGTTTCAAGATGTAGGAATTTTTAGTATGGGATCATATATCCCTGAAAAAGTGGTAAGTGTACATGATGTTAAAGAAAAATACAATATTTCTGATGAATTAATTAATAAGGTGCAAGTTGAACAAGTTCATGTTGCAGCTGATGATGAATTTCAAACAGATATGGCGATAAAGGCAGCAAAAGATGCTATGGAAAATGGAAATGTAGATCCTGAGGAGATTGATTTGATTATTTACTCCTATATCAGTTGGCCAGAACATTTTATCTATGCAGATTATGCAAAAATTCAGCATGAGATTGGTGCTAAAAATGCTGCTGCGTTTCGTCTAGAGCAATCTTGTAATGCTCAACTTATGGCTTTAGAATATGGTTGTGCAAAAATTCTCTCAGACCCAAATGTGAATACAGTCTTGTTAGTTTCTGCAGAAATGTGGAAAGAACCGTTAGTAAATCGTTGGACTTGTTCGGATGGTATGTTCTTGGGAGATGGAGCTAGCGCAGTAATTTTAAGAAAAGGTATTAAAGATCACAAAATACTTGGAATATCTAATAAAACAGAAGGTAGCCTGAATTATATCTGGCGAATTCCTCTCGTTGGAGGAACAAAAACACCTGTTACACCCGAACATGTAGAGCAAGGATTATATTTTGGTAGTATGATTGAATCCGCAAGACATAACTTGAAAGATGAAGCTGAGAGAAGAGAAGTTGCCGATAAAATAATTAAATTGAATCTGCAGACTTTAGATGATCTCTTTAAAAAAATTAATAAAACAAAAAAAGATGTTAATAAACTTATCTATTATAATGTAGGTGGTCACTTTTTAAAGAAAATAGCTGGTATGGTAGAAATACCGATGGAAAAAACATCAGCGTATTTAGCTAAGGAATACGGACATATGGGTGTGCCAGATGTTTTCTTTAACTTGCAAAAAATGCAAAAAGATGGAAAAATCGAAAAAGGAGATCTAGTAGTTTTATTTAATGGGGGAACAGGCTATTCTGTATCCAGTGCTGCTATTCAGTTCTAAAGATAAAGGAGGGAAGTAATAATGATAAAAATGGATAACATAGGAATTGCTGGATTAGGCACATATTTGCCAGAGGATATTATTTATGTTAAAGATATCAAGGAACAGGCAGAATTATCTGATCAGCGTGTAAAAGATATGGGAATTGTCAAGGTACACGTAGCAGGGAATAAAGTAGAGCCAACAGATATGGCGATTGAAGCTGCAAAAAATGCAATGGCTGACGCAGGTGTTACACCTGAAGAGATAGATGTAATTGTCTATTATTCAGTCTTTCCAGATTATTTAAGATGGGCAGATTATGCACGTGTACAACATGATTTGGGAGCCAAAAATGCTTACGCATTTAAGGTTGATCAGGTTTGTTGTAGTGGAATCATCGGTTTAGATTATGCTCTGGCGAAACTTAGAACTGATCTAAGTGTCAATACAATTTTGATTACAACTGCTGATAAGTATGAATGGCCATTAGTAAATCGTTGGAAAGGTGCCAATGCCAACTTTTATGGAGATGGTGCAAGTGCTGCAGTTATTAAACGTGGTGTGAAAAGTAATAGAATTTTAGGAATAGAGAATATAACAGACGGCAGTTTTAGTTACTTATGGAAGATACCAGTAGGAGGCGCTAAACAACCTCCAACTCCAGAAAATATCCGTGAGGGTGGATTTAGATTAGATTTTATAAAGACAGCTAAAGATTATCTTGGTTCAGAAGAGAGCAGAAAACAATTATATTCACTAATGATTAATAATAATAAGAAAATTACAGCTGAACTTTTAAATCAACACGGATATACATTACAAGATATTGATAAGTTAGTTATGTATAATTTAGGGCATAAAACTTTGGACAAGATTATTAATACTTTAGAAATGGATGTAGAGAATACATCATATTATGTGACGAAGAATGTTGGTCATATTGGAGCCGCTGATATCTTTTATAACTTAAAGACTATGATTGATGATAAAAAAATTGTTAGTGGTGATTTAGTATCATTATTTAGTGCAGGGATCGGCTTTTCTTGGTCGAGTGCTCTAATTCAATTTAATGGAGAATAATATAGATGAAAAATGAGATTAAACGAGTGTCAGTAATTGGTCATGGCTTAATGGGTCGTAGTGTTATTCATGCATTTGCTGAATATGATTTTGAAGTTATTGCTATAAAAAAAACTGAATCAGATCAGCGGTTAGAGGAGTATTTTGCTAAAGAAGTAGAAAAAGGTAGAATTTCTGAAGAAAAGTTTGAAAAAATATGGTCAAGGATAAATGTAACAACAGAATTAAAACAAGCCAGGGATTCTGATCTAATAATTGAAACAATCACTGAAAATCCAAAGGCGAAATCGGATTTATTTGAAATGCTAGGAGAAATTTGTTCACCAGAGACAATATTTAGTTCTAATACATCAAGTATTCCTATTGGTAAACTTGCTAATGCATCAAAACGTCCTGATAAAACTGTTGGGCTTCATTATATGTGGCCAGTTCCAGAGATGAAACTAGTTGAGGTTGTACGTGGTTTGGAAACTTCAGATGAAACGATTGATCTTGTAGTAGAGCTTTCAAAAAAAATTAATAAAATACCAGTGGTAGTAAAAGACTTTCCAGGTTTTGTCTCAAGTCGTTTAATAACGGCTTTAATAAATGAAGCTGCGGAAATCCTAATGCAAGGTGTAGCTGATGTTGAAGCCATCGATACAATTGCACGTTTAGGTTTAGGTTTTCCAATGGGCCCACTTCGGTTAGGGGATCAACTTGGTTTAGATACAGCCGTAAATGTTATGGATAATATCTATTTTAATTTTAAAGATTCGAAATATCGTATCTCACCTTTAATAAGAACAATGGTCGAATCTGGCTATTGTGGCAAAAAAAATGGCAAAGGTTTTTATAACTATAAAAGAGACAAAAAATAGCTGGCATATGGAGGTAGATTATTATGGAAAAGTCAGTTTGTATTTGTGGGACAGGATCGTATGTCCCTGATACAATAGTGTCCAATGATGAGTTAGAAAAAATGGCACCAACCAACAAAGAGTGGGTGGAATCTAAACTTGGCATCATGAGCAGAAGAAAAGTAAGTGAAGGTGAAACGACTGCAGATATCGCTGCAGAAGCTGGACGAAGAGCTATTGCTGATGCTGGTCTTAAGCCAGAAGATATTGATTTGATTATTTTAGGGACAATTACTCCAGATCGTTTTATTCCTTCAGCAGCTACTAAAATTCAGCGGAAATTGGGAGCAGTTAATTCAGTAGCATATGATTTGAACGCAGCGTGTGCTGGCTTTTTATATGGTTTAATAACAGGTGCTCAATATTTAAAGACTGAGTATTTTAAAAATGCTTTAATTATTGGTGCTGATGCAATGTCAATGATTACTGATTATCAGGATCGAACCTGTGTATATTATGGAGATGCTGCTGGAGCAGTAGTCATAAAACCTTCAGAAAGTGATAATGGGATAAAAGCAATGTATTTTGCATCTGACGGAGCAAGTGGCGAATCAGTTACAGTGAGGGGATTAGGTTCGGAATATCCTATTTCTAAAGAGGTTTTAGACCAAAGATGGCAATATCTAGAAATGGGTGGAAAAGAAGTTTACGAGAAAGCAATTGAGACGATCCCAATGTGTATAAAAAAAGCGATGGATGATGCAAATGTCACTGTAGATGAAATTGCCTATTTGATTCCACATCAACCAAATCGAACACTGTTAGAACAAAGTGCCGAAAAATTAAATATTCCTTTAGAAAAAATTGCTATTACTCTAGATCGTTATGCAAATGCTTCAAGCGGTAATATTCCGTTGGCCCTAGATGAACTTAATAGAAAAGGTAAGTTAAAAGATGGAGATATGTTGATAATGGCTTCGATTGGTGCTGGTTGGACTTGGGGTTCTATCGCAGTGAAATGGGGGGTGTAACTGATTATGAGTAAGATTCAGATTGACCACATAGGAATAGCAGTGAAAAAAATAGAACCTTTAAAAAAAGTTTTAACAGAATATTTTGGTGGAGTAAATCTGGATCAGGAAAAATACAAAGAATATAATCTGATTTCCCAGATGATCAAGTTTGATAATACAAACATAGAGTTAATGGAGTCAATTGATGATACGGGTCTTATTGCTAAATTTATTAAAAAACGTGGTGAAGGACTTCATCATATTTCCATATTGGTTGATAGTATAGAAGAGAAGATTGCCGAGCTTAAGCAAGAAGATTATGAAATAAGTGGAGATATATTAGTTACACAAAAAGGTGATATAGTACAAAAGGTAGCATTTTTAAATCCAAAACAAATGAATAATATCCTTATTGAGTTAAAGGAAGAAACTGTAAACGAATCATTATCAGTATGGAAAATGATTGATAATTTATAAAGAGATGGGGAGGAAGGGCGTATGGATGTAAATATGTCTCTTCGTGAGAAATATTTCGCAGGGATAAAAGGTGTAGGTTACTATGTTCCGAAAAAAGTTGTAACAAATCATGATTTAGCAAAGAAACTTGACATCAGCGATGATTGGATTAGAACAAATTTTGGTATTGAGGAAAGAAGAATTGCTGATGAGACTGAAACGTTATCAGATCTTGCTTATGAAGCTGGAAAAAGAGCGCTAGAAGATGCAAAAGTTCAGCCAGAGGAAATCAATTTAATTATTCTTTCAAGAGTTGATCCTGATCAAATCAATCCTGCAACCGCTTGTCTTCTTCAAGATCGACTCGCTACTAAAAATGCAGCAGCATGTGACATAGTTATTGGTGGGTGTGCAGGAGGTGTTTATTCACTGGCAATTGGAGCAAATTTTGTAGTTAGTGGTTCATGCAAGAATGTACTTGTAATTACGGGAGATGTTTTGAGTCGAAATATCATAAATCAGAAAGATAAAATGACTTCTTGTCAATTTGGAGATGGTGTTGCGGCAGCAGTGATTAGTAGAGTAAAAGCAAACAAAGGGATAAAGACATATCTATTAAAATCCGATGGTGAACGTTATGATACTTGCATTATACCTGCAGGGGGATCAAGAGTACCGTTAACAGCTGAAAATATCGATTCAAATGAGCGATATTTACATATGGATCAACAAACATTTGAAAATTTTGCTACTAATGTTTTACCAGACTCAATTAAGAAAGTTACAGAATTAGCAAGTTGTGATCTACAGGAACTGGATTTTGTTTTATTTAGTCAAGCAAGTGAAAAAATAATTGAGAACAGCATGAAAAAATTAGGATTACCTATGGAAAAAACACATACGACCTTTGAAAAGTATGGTAATACCGGTGGTGCATCAACATTGATAACTTTGTGTGAAGCTATTAAAGAAGGCCAAATTAATCCTGGAGACAAGATTGCATTGAGTAGTTTTGGTGCAGGATTGGCTTGGGCCAGCATGTATTTAGAATGGTGTACAAAGGGAGATTTTATTTAAAAAATAAGAGGTGTAATGATGAGAACAAATTGTGGTATTGCTGGTATAGGCGTATATTTACCAGAAAATTATTTAACTGCTGAAGAACTTTCTAAAAAATGCGGAATACCTGTAAATATTATACACGAAAAGATGGGACTTAAAAGTGTTGTTGTACCTGGAGAAAATGATCATACCTGTGAGATGGCACTTAAAGCTGCAAAGAATTGTTTGCAAAACTCAGAAGTTAAGCCAGAAGATATAGATGTAATTATTTATAATGGTGAGGATTATAAAGAATATATAGTTTGGACAGCTGCGATTAAAATCCAAAAAGAACTTGGTGCATTAAATGCCTGGGCGTTTGATCTTTCATGCCGTTGTTCAGCTACTCCTGTAGCATTAAAGGTTGCTAAGGATTTGATAAAGGCAGATGAAAATATTAATACAGTCTTGATTGCTGGAGGCACTGGTAATGTGTCCATAGTTGATTATAAGGATCCTAGCTGTTCTTTTATGTACACAGCAGGAGCAGGTGGTTGTGCTGTACTTATACAAAGAGATTATCCACATAATCAATTGCTGGAATCTGCTATTCATACAGAAAGTATGTTTGCTGATAGTATTTATGCTCTTTATGGAAGACGAGAAAACCCAGCTAGTCAAGAGATGGTTCCGCCTGAAGAATGGAAATTACGCGTAAATGATATTGATTTCTTTAAAGAAAACCTTAATAGATTAACGTTACCAACTTTTTTAAAGGTAGCAAAAGAATCAGTAGAGAAAAGTGGTTGTACTGTTAAGGATCTTAACTATGCTGCGGTAACTCATATAAAACCTTCGTCACATGCTAAATTGTTGCAGAGATTGGGATTAGGACTAGAGCAAACGACGTATTTGGAAGATTATGGTCATATGGGTTGTGTTGATCCCATTTTATCTATTAAGCTTGGGATCGAAAATAATAAAATTAAATCTGGAGATCATATCATATTATTATCAGCAGGTATTGGATTTACATGGGCGGCGAGTACAATTAAGTGGGGGTAGCTATAAAAATACAGAGCTAATCTATAGTTCTGTATTTTTTTTTCAGTATAGCATAAAAAAATACAAAATATTTTAAATAAGAAACTTGACACAGATGGTACTATACACTATAATCAAAATATGACTGACTAGTCATTCTCACTTTGTACTGGAGGTTAAAAATGCAAACAAAAACTTTTGAAAATTTACCCGACAAAAAGAAAAAGATGATTATTGATATCGCAATTGATGAATTTTCAGAGCATGGTTATAAAAATGCTACTATCAACAATATTGTTAAGAGAGCTAACATAGCTAAAGGTAGCATATATCAATATTTTGAGAGTAAGGAAGACTTATTTATGTATATTTTGGAATTATCCATTTCTAAAAAGTTGAAATATATGAAGCAAGTTCAATTGAATTTAGCAGGATTAAGTTTTTTTGATCAAATAAGAGAACTATGTGTTTTGGATATTAAATTTAGTAGAGATAATCCAAAATTAGAAAAGATATTTATAAAAGTTCTTTTATCGGGTGAGATTCTTTTGAAGACTGAAATTATGGAAAAAATAAGTTTTGCATCAGAGAATCTTATAAAAGCATTGCTAAAAGAAGGAATTCAAAAGAGAGAGTTCCGAGAGGAGATTGATATTGACTTATCGGTATTTGCAATTAATAGTTTGTTTATTAATCTAAGCAATAAGATTTTGCAGGATTTTAATGGTGATGTTTCAGATGAACAAATCATGTTTATGGCAGATAAACTTTTAGATCTCTTGAAAAATGGTTTATCTAACTAATAACTGCGAAAGCAGATTAATAAAGAGGAGGTAAAAAAATGATTAAAGTGCAAAATTTATTTCATTCATACACAAATGATGAAAACTATGCTGTAAATGATATTTCATTTGAATTAAAGAAAGGAGAAATTTTTGGATTTCTTGGTCCAAATGGTGCTGGAAAGAGTACCACTCAAAAAATCCTGACAGGTTTAATGCCTTTACAAAAAGGGAAAGTAACTTTAGCAGGAATTGATATCAAGCAACCTACAAAAGATTTATACAATATGATTGGGGTAGCGTTTGAACATCCAAATATATATAAGAAACTCAGTGGTTATGAGAATTTGAATTTTTATAGTAAGATGTATTCTGTACCAACTGAAGATCCTAAGAAAGTCTTAAGTTTGGTAGATTTGTTAGAGGCTATGCATAATAAAGCGGGTAATTATTCAAAAGGTATGAAACAGAGATTAGTTTTGGCACGTTCTTTGATTAATAAGCCAGCGATCTGGTTTTTGGATGAACCAATCTCTGGATTGGATCCAGCAACTGCGCAGGCCATTAAAGATCTTATTAAAAGGAAGAAAGATGAAGGGACTACTATCTTTTTAACAACCCATAATATGTTTGTCGCTGAACAAATATGTGATCGTGTAGCATTTATAAATGATGGTAAAATTGAGGTTATAGATTCACCTAAAAATCTTAAATTAAAATTCGGACAGAAAAAGGCTAAATTAGAATATAAAAAGAATGGTAAGATTATTGAAGAAAGTTTCTCTGTAGAAGATGAACTTCAAAAACAAAGACTTAGTGAGCGTATTAGAAATGAAGAAATCATAACAATTCATACTCAGGAGGCTACTCTTGAAGAGATCTTCATCAAACTCACTGGAAAGGGGCTAAGCTAGATGATTAAGCGTTTTTTTGGATTATTAGCAAAGGATACAAAGATAACCTTTAGAAACCATTATTATACTATTGTTATTGCCTTAGCAGTGATGTATATAGTTGCAGTAAACTTTTTTATACCTGCTGATTTTAGTATTAAACCTAAAGTATTTATCTTAAATGAAACAGGCTCTGATCAAGTTCTCTATGTTGTGGGAGAAGATGAACGTGATAAATTGACAATAGTGAATTCAGAAGAAGAGTTACATAGTAAGCTGAATGAAAAGACAAATAGATTAGGAATTATTGCAAGAAATGCTAATGGTACACCAAATATCGAACTAATCTTTCAGGGAAGTGAGAATGTTAAAGTAAGAAATCTTTTAGCAGCAATGTTCTATGATAGATTGGGAAAAATTTATTCAGGAGTCGAAGATTCTTTTGAAGTTGAAGTTTTAAAACCTGATTTAGTAGTTAATCATCCTGCTTTTAATAAAGCTATGATTCCAGTATTTGTTTTTAGTGAAGCAGCGATGCTTGGATTGTTGTTGATTGTTACTTTGGTTTTTGCAGAAAAAAGTGAAGGAACAATCCGGGCTTATAATGTGACTCCAGGTGGAATTATAGAATATTTGTTGTCTAAAAATTTAGCGATGACTTTTGTAAGTCTGGTATTTACTGTATTATTGGTAGTATTTACACTTGGTTTTTCAGTTGATTTTCTCTATCTTTTTATAGTAATAATTCTAGCAAGTTTCTTTGCATCAACTTTAGGATTGTTGATTGCAAGCTTTTTCCAGAATCTTAGTCAATTTATTTATTGGGGATTATTGGTTGTGATTGTGGCTACATTGCCAGCGGCAGCATATTTTGTACCAGCTTTTGCACCATTCTTTATACGATGGCTTCCAACTTATCATCTGGTCTTTACTTTAAAAGAAATATTTTTCTCAACTGGAAATGTAGGAGTTATCTATTCAGGAAGTTTTGCTTTGCTTTGTGCAGATGTAATTTTATTTACACTTACAGTATATGCCTATAAAAAGCGATTTAAACAGGTTTAGGAGGTGAAAAGATGTTAAAGAGGATCATAGCTATTGTAAAGCGAGATTTTGATAATAGTATTAGAGACAATCTATTGTTGTATGCTCTTTTAGCCCCGGTCTTAATTGCATTAATTATGAGATTTTTTACCCCCAGTGTAGAAAGTTCAGCTATCTCTTTTGCTATTTTAGATAATACTGATCAGTCAATTGTTGATGAATTGAGTCAATATGCAAGTATAGAATACTTTAAAACTGAGAAAGCATTATTTAAAAAGGTCAAAGCTTTAGGTGATACAGTAGGGGTAATTGTATCTAAAGAGGTCGGAGAAGATAAATTCAAACTGATTTTTGAAGGTAATGAAGCACATGATTCTATAGAATTATCAAAATCAGTTATTCAAACAATTACTCAAAAGAAAAACTCTGCAAATATTGAGATTTCTGATTTAGGCAAGAAAAGCAACATAAAGGGATATCTGGCTGCATTTTTAGCACTTGCCAGTATGTTGATTGGTGGTATGATGATTGGTTTGAATATCATTGATGAGAAAGAAGAGGATACCATAAGAGCACTGGCAGTATCTCCATTAAGACGTTCGGAGTTTGTTATTGCTAGAAGTGTATTTGGAATATTTTTATCACTGATCTTAGTATTTGTAGGATTGTGGGTCTTAGGAGTGCATAATATTCCATACCTTCAAGTGCTGTTCATCACTGTGGCAGGTTTAATTTTGACAGTATTATTTGGCTTTTTCCTGGGGAGTGTTAGTAATAATCAGATTAATGGGATTGCAAACTTAAAGATTGGCGCTTTAGTATTTTTGTTACCTGCTATTTTGACTTTTATAATACCAAAAGCTTATATATTCGTGCTTTATTGGTTGCCTACATATTGGACCTTTGAAGGATATAAAGCGATTTTTGTTTTACAGGATTCATGGAATGCGATTGGAAGAATTGGACTCTGGAGTTTTGTAACTAATATAGTATGTTTTATGATTATGTATTCTACATTGAAGAAAAAGTTACCTTTTGGCAGAGATTAATGTGAAGGGGAGGTGAGAAGATGACTACAACTCATTGGATTATTATTGGTGTTATTGTAGTAGCTATTGTTTATCCACTTAAGGTTAAGTTTTTAAAGAAATACTTAGAAAAGAGAAATGCAGAGAAAACTGAATCAAAGTAGTATGAAAAACACTAACAATTAATGTAATTTAAAAAACAAGTCACAAACCAGTGGCTTGTTTTTTTATGTATGATATAATAATAGTAAGAAGAATTTGAGTCAATAGTAATTGGCTCATTTTTCATTTAAGTTACTAAGGATCGAACAATTTCACAGTTATTTGAAGAGATAGCTGAAAAAAGAGGAAAGTTTTTAACAGCATATTTGGTAACTGTCAAGGAAGTTTCGCGAAATCTTTTCGTGAATTACTTTTTAGAAGATTTTTAGCAATTGCTATTTGAGTTTCACCCTTTTGTTCAGCTTGTTCTTGTGCTTTTCTTATAGTTTTACCTAAATTAGAGATCATTATCTCTACCTCATCAGGAGATATTTGACATTTTATCTCTCCTTTATTTTAGATAGATTATAGAATGAAGGAATGAGAGATTAACTGTAGAAAAATTTCAAAGGACTTTACGCTAATATTTAATTAGAAAAATAAGATTGAAGCGAATAAAATTAACTTGGTAATTTAGTTATAAGATGAAGTCAGAGTGTTTGAAAAGTCGAAAACTATGAGAAGAAGTTTAAATAATCACTATAAATCTTGAGTTCAGTAAGTAGATAAACATTTTTTATGGTGCGAAAATTACGAATGCTATCTTTGACAGACTTATTTACTAAAATAACTTTAAATTTATAGATGTTTTGTGTATTTTTTTTTGATTAATCATCTTTCGTATAATATATTATAATGAAAAAATAGAAAAATTTCAAAGGAACTTATTAGATATTGCCGAACTATATTAAGTATACAGGATTATTATATTATTAGTAAAAAAGCATGCTGGAAAGCTCTAATGTAAACTTGTAAGTTGGTAATACAATTATCAAAAACCGAACATTTAAATATTTATTAAATATAATGTTCAATAAAGAGTAATTTTCAATCTAATATTTTGTAACTATATTATACAAGGGAGGCCAATATTAATGAGAAAGAAATTAATTATAGTTTTTTGTGTTGTAGTATTCTTATTTAGTACAAATGTAAACGCAAAAATAGCAGAAGATAAAAATCTAGTTTATCTTGAGATAGGTAGTAATGTTGTTTTTAATTTTATTGTTCCAGAGATTCCGGAAGTGTACATTTTACATGACGAGAGAAATATATCAACTATGGAGGAAAAAGCCCTAGATTTTGTTGAAATGTATAGTAAGAATAATCCGTTATTACTTCAATTAACAGAAAATCGTTATATATCTGAATATACGAACACCGTCAAATATAGATCTAAAGATAATACATTATATATAGGTGAATTTGGCATTCAATTTAATACTCTGAACAGATATCTTAGTAGAAATCATGAAAATGTTGATGTAATGTTAGCGAAATCTAATATTCTTCTTTCAGAAATTTTTCAGATCGAAGTAACAGCAGATATTGACAAAACAATCTATAGTCATAAAGTCTTATTTACACAGTACTATAAGGGAATTAAAGTTGGTCTGGGAAATGATATAATATGTATTATTTTTCGTCAAGGTGATATAGATACATTTTATTATAATTTTCATTCATTAAAGGAAATAGATAAGTTTTTAGGAAAAGATATTTTATCTCCAGTTGAAGCAATAATTTCTTCAGAAGAGAGTATAAAATATTCATTTAAACACTTGAAAAAAGGACTCACGTTTGACTGTGTTACTCTTGTTTATATAGATGGAGATAATGATAAAGTTTTTCGGCCAGTCTGGGCGTTTAGTACACAAGATAGAAAACTTAAAAAGTATAAAGAAGACTATGTACTTTGTATCGATGCTCTTACTGGGAAGTTCGTAAATGTATATAAATAAAAAGTGAAAGGAGGCCAATATTAGTGAAAAATAAACTAGTTATGGTTTTTTGTGCTATACTATTCTTATTTAGTACAAGTGTCAATGCAAAAATTATAGACGATAAAAATTTAGTTTATATTGAGATAGGCAATTTTGTTTTTAATTTTATTGCACCAGAGATTCCAGAAGTATATATTTTATATGATGAGAAAACTCTTGATACCTGGGAGGAAAAAGCTCTTGAATTTATTGAAAAGTTCAGTAAGAATAAGCCGTCATTACTTCGATTAATAGAGAATCGGTATGAATATACTGACACGATTAATTATAAATCTTATGATAATGCATTATTTATAGGTGGAGGCATTCAGTTTAGTACATTAAACAGCTCGCAATTTAAGGGGATTAATGAAAATGTTGACGAAATGCTAGCGAAATCTAATATCATTATTACAGAAATTTTTCAAATGGATGTAATGAATGATATTGATAAAACAATTTACAACAATAAAGTTGTATTTACTCAGTATTATAAGGGGATTAAAGTTGGGATGGGAAAATTTGATGGATTACTGATTTCTTTTTATCAAGGTGATATTAATAGTTTTTATTGTAATTTCCATTCATTCAAGGAAATAGATAAAGTCTTAGAAAAAGATCTTTTATCACCTGTTGAAGCACTAATTTCTGCTAAAGAAGGTATAAAATTTTGGTCAAAATTGAATCAAAAATTTAAATTTGACTGTGTTACGCTTGTTTATGCAGATGAAGATTATGATAAAGTTTTTGGTCCTGTTTGGGAGTTTAGTGCACAGGACAAAATAGGTGGAGAGGACAAAGAAAGGGATGTTCTTTGTATTGATGCCCTTACGGGACAACTTAGATAAAAAGCGAAATGGAGGAAAAATTATATGGATAAGAAGAAGGTTGTCTTTATTGTAATACTAGTTGTATTTAGTCTCTTAACATTTTTGTATTGTGATCAAACTTGTTATGCTACAGGAGACTCTGGTGGAAGTTCAGGAGATAGTTCAGGTGGAAAAGGAGGTGGGAGTGGTAGTACTCCAGATACTGGTACTGCAAATACTGGGATGCCTAATATGGTGATAAAGTTTTTAGCAGTTGAAGATTATATTGAAAATCCCTTAAATTGTTATGAAGTACCTGAGCTAAAAGAGTTATTTGAACAAAAAGGCTGGTATGTTGGTGAAGAAAAATATAATTATGACGTTGTACCAAGTGATTTTATTGAAAATGATAGTTGGGCAGATATTTTAGTGTATAGTGGACATGGATCTACATTTCTTATTAAACTATTAGATGGTCAATACGTAAGTGATGAAGATCTTGGAAAAATGGCTTATGGTGAAGATAAAGAAAATTTTAAATGGGTTATTTTCTCATGCTGTGATTTTGTATGTTGGGGTAATGATTTGGAGAGTATTTTTACAACTGATTCTAAGTCTGTTCATAGTATTTTAGGTTACGAAAATAAATTTAGAGAGCATTCCTTCACGACAAAGGAACTATATAAAGAGTTTTGCCAGTTCTTATTTGGAGAAAATGGTGAAAAATCAACTATTCTTAAAGCATGGGAAGATGCAAATAAACAATTTGATATATATAAAGATAGATTTACTTATTATTATATTAAATATGCTGAAAGTGATACTATTGATGCTTATGTTGAGTTGGATCCTTTGCAAAGTGATTTTACAGTATATTATGTAGATTGTGAAAATTCATATGATCAGGGCACACCAAGTTCAACTTCTTCTTTTTCGGATATAATTATAAACAAGTCTTTAAATGATAGTGTATTACTTAATTATACTAAACCACAACAAACGAACATTTATACAGTAACATGTACTTCTGAAATATCTGATTATCAAACCGTAGAAAAAGATTTTTATGACAGTTTTGGTCCATTGATTCCAGAATTGTACCAAGTGCAAAAGATTGATTACGGTAATTATATTCAATACAAGAATGATTATGCGAGTTTGCAATATTATAAGTCAACAGGGGGATTAATATATAGGCGAAATAAATCATCTGAATTTTTTATAGAACCAGCATCGAATTCTGAGCCTAAAGATGATGAGATCATCATTATTACTGACCCAAATCCAGATCCAAGAATATTCTCGATACCTGAACCAAGTATTGAATCTTTCGTAGATGATATAATTCCTCAATCTGAGTTAGATAGCGAGATGCAAAATATTGTTAATATTGCTGTAGATTTTGTAGATACATATGGTGGTGGAATGCCTTCTGAAGCTGTATTAGATAATATATATGCAATTAGACATACCAATACACAAACTGGTGTAACAAAAATTAAAAGTTATCTTATTGAATACAGAAGATATATAAATAATATAAAAATTGCTGGAGATAATACCGATGGGATTATGGTTGAAGTTGATGCGGATGGTGTTTGTTATTATAAACGGTTATGGAGAAATTACAATAATAATATGTTGATAAATAATCTTGTCGATGAAGAATATGCTCTACAGTTAAATACTTCTAACATTTGTAATATAATTTTTGGCTCCCCGGTTGACCCTATTAGAATTACAGGAGTTAACCTGGTTTACAAGGGTTCAACAATTGATGCTACTTCTAATACGTTGATACCTGCCTGGGAATACAAAATTGAAAATAGTCCATCGATATTTGTTAATGCTTTGAATGGGCAAATAATTGATTATTAATTAGATAGGAGGCTTATTTTAGCCTCCTTTTTTGAGGTGAGAATTTATGAAAAATTTTTATTTAATTTTATTAAGTGCACTTCTATTTACTTTATCATTACCACCTTTTGATTTAAGTTTATTAATTTATGTTGCTTTTGTTCCATTTTTATATACTGTATATAAATGGAGACAATATAATGACATCTTAATACATTCAACAATAATAGTTATATTAAATTTATTTTTCATACTCAATATAGAAGATTTATCAGTATTAACAAAAATATGTTTTTTACTAATGTTACTTGGATGGGTATTTTTATTTGAGTTAATAGTTAGTAAAATTTTGATTAATTTAAATATAGATAAGTGGTTTTCAGCGTTTGTGTTTGCGAGCTCATGGACAATAATAGATATAATTTCACAAAAAGTAATTAACTTCAGCTGGTTTTTATTTTTGACTCAATACAATCAACAACTAGTTTTACATGTTGGCAAAGTCTTTAGTGTGCATTTTATAACGTTTTTAATTGTGTTAACTAATTACATAATTTTTAATTTTTTTGTTTCTAATAAAAAAACTAAATTAATATATTGGATAATTATTTTTGTTATTCTGTTTGCTTGCGTAAATTGTTATTATATTGCCAAAAATGATGATCAAAGGTATCACAACATTGTAATTGTTCAACCAAATAAGACTTTACAAGAAAAACATTTGGTTACAAAAGATCAATATTATCAAGATTTACAGTTTTATTCACTATTTGATCCTCAATTATTTAAAAATAAAGAAATAGATTTTATTGTATGGCCCGAAACAGTGATAAACAGATGGATTTTTAGGATTCCAGAATATAAAGATCATCTACTTAAACTTTCAAAGGAAACCAATGCATATTTAATTATTGGTGCTCCAGATTTAGATTTTAATTTAAAGGAATACAATTCTGTTTTTATTGTTACACCAGAAGGAAAAATTCATAGATATAGCAAAAATAATACAGTTCCTTTAATGGAGAAAAGTTTTACACCTGGCGAGAATAAACTTTTATTATCTACCAAATATGGACCAATAGAATTTCTAGTATGTTGGGAGTCACTTTCTATCCAAAAAAATACATCTTCACAAATAACGTTTATTTTATCAAGTGATTTAGTATTTGGAAATAGTCATGCAGTTTTAATGCACTCAAGATTAGGCATTTTTACTGCTATAGAAAAAGATGCATCTGTAGTACTTGCGAATTATTCAGGAAAGTCGGCGTTAATTAATTTTAATGGCGAAATTCAAGCAGAAGCTCCTATGTTAAGACCATATATTTTAGAGGGTAAGCTACCAGTTAAGGATAAAAAAGATTTTCGTTTTCGCTTGATGAATCTAATTTACTTAATTTTTTTTCTAGTTGGTCTTAATGAAGTTTTTAATGGTAAGAAAAAAATAGTTTGGAAGTATCAGTGTAGGGTATGGATGGTTTTATTATTACTAATATTAGTTCCAATTATAATAAAGAGTAATCTTTATATTATGGATAAAAAAAATAGAAATTATCTTCCACAACTAGAAATAATAAATACCAAATTTGAAGAGAAAATAATTAGATTTGAAACAAGTGATACTCTAAAGGAGTGTTTAAAAAATTTAATGAAGTATTACGGTATCTATATAACAAAGTACTTTAATGTGGATGAATTAGAAAAGTATACAGTTAACCAAATAGTAGCTGAAATTGGATTTCAGCTAGTAGAAACTAATAAATACGACTTAGACAATCTATTTTTTCCAGTTATTGCATCTTATAAGGGGGATTGGTGTGTAATCTATCGATATGAAAATCGATTTAGAGTATTTTTTACTAAAGAGAAATTTGTAGAATTAGACATAGATGAATTTAGTGATGATATAAAAAAGATATACATTCTAAAACCCTTAAAAATGCCTTTTGATCAAACTTAATACATAAGCTTAATATAGTGATCTATTATCATGGGAATGATATATTTTACTATACATTTTTAATTTTTCCATTTTTCACTCCATTCTGATAAATTATTATGCATCTAATCATTATTTATTTTCTGTTGAAGAAGTTTATGGCGAAAATAGAGAGATAGAACTTAGTGTTTTTGTAGAATAGAAATTGGCTCATTTTTCATTTAAGTTACTAAAAATCTTTCGCATGTGGTATAATTATAAGATAGAATCAGCATTTTTTAATTAATTGTGGAAGGGGGTATTCGAGTGAAAAATAAAAGAAGGATTCCTTACGGAGTTAGTGATTATATAAAAATGAGGTCAAAGGATTTTTTATATATTGATAAAACTAAGTATATTGAGATTTTGGAGAGCTATGGGGAGGATTACATTTTTTTCTTAAGACCCAGAAGATTTGGAAAAAGTCTTTTCCTATCAATGTTAGAGAGCTATTATGATATTAATACTAAAGCTCAATTTGAGCAACTTTTTAATGGATTATATATTGGTGAAAACCCGACTCCAGATGCTAATAGTTATTA